>CANHSL010000108.1 GCA_947463385.1 Flavobacteriales bacterium | reverse complement strand
TAGTCATGAAAAATCATTTCATTTCCATCGATTTGACCATTTACTGCAGGATACAGTTTCAAGGCTTCTGTTACCGCTTTGGTAAAAAAGGACATGAATCCTAAATTCACCTCGTGGTGTTTAGAAAAGGCATCTTTATACTTTGCACGAAGTTCCATTACCGGTTTCATGTCAATCTCATTGAAGGTAGTTAACATGGCTGTTTCATTCTTCACGGCGACCAGACGTTCGGCAATTTTTCGACGCAGCATCGACATTTTCTCACGACGTGTATCTCTTGTGCCTCCCCAACCGGCAGAAGCATTTCCATCAAACCCAGCAGACAAGGCGTTCATTACATCATTTTTTGTGATGCGTCCATCCTTACCGGTGGCTTTAATTTGGGCAGATTTAACGTTGTTTTCGTCCATTAATTTAGCTGCAGCCGGGGATGGTGTACCTGCGGCATACGAAGCTACAGGGTTTGGATTTGGCACTACCGCCTCCTCTTTTTTAGTTGCTGGTGCAGCAGCTGGTGGAGTTGCCACTTCTTTTGCTGGTGCACTACCAGCTGGCTTGGCCGCACTGTTATCAATTAAACATACCACTTGACCTACCTTAACCGTATCGCCTTCTTGCGCTTTGAGTGTAATAAGGCCGCTTTGTTCAGCGGGTAATTCTAAGGTCGCTTTATCTGAATCTACCTCAGCAATGGCTTGATCTTTCTCTACATAATCTCCATCTGCCACTAACCATTGAGCGATTTCTACTTCTGATATTGATTCCCCTGGAGAGGGTACTTTCATTTCAAGTATTGCCATAATTTTATTTTTCAACCGTTAATTTAGCATAAGCAAAAAGCGAATCATACAAGTTCGCCAATCGTTTTTCATGCAATTTTTTAGAACCTTCCGCAGAGGCAGCACTTGCTCCCCTGTGAATTCCTATTAAGTTTAATGCCCTTAAATTCATCGCCATGTAGGTCCACGCCCCCATGTTTGCAGGTTCTTCTTGGGCCCAGATTACTTGTGTCGGATTATATTTCCCTATAATTTCATTAATTTGTTTCTCTGGTAAGGGATACAACTGTTCAACGCGCACGAAGGCCATGTTTTGAACACCTAAGTCCTTCGCTTTAACTTTCATTTCATAATAGAACTTTCCAGAACATAGGACCACGGTATCCACGTGATTTACATCTACCCCTGTGTCATCTAATACTTCGCAGAAACTTCCTTTTTCCATTTCTTCCAAGGTAGATGTGGCATCTGGATAACGCAATAACATTTTCGGAGAGAACACAACCAATGGTTTTCTGAAATCGCGTTTTAATTGACGTCTGATTACATGGAAATGGTTGGCTGGTGTTGAGGTATTCACAATTTGCATATTCAAATCGGCACATTGCTGTAAAAACCGTTCAAGTCTTGCACTGGAATGTTCGGCACCTTGCCCTTCATATCCATGCGGAAGCAGCATCATTAACCCAGATTGAGTTGCCCACTTATCTTCTCCTGCGGAGATAAACTGGTCGATCATAATTTGAGCCCCATTAAAGAAATCACCAAATTGTGCCTCCCAAATGGTTAAACCGGATGGATGAGCTAACGAATATCCATACTCAAAGCCGAGCACACCATATTCCGACAATAAGGAATTATAGGCATAAAATTTAGCTTGACTTTCCGTTAATAAATTTAGCGGCTCAATCTCTTCCTCGGTATCTTCAGTTTTAACAACTGCATGCCGATGTGAAAAGGTTCCGCGTTCAACATCTTGTCCGGACAGTCGAACACTATGTCCTTCATTGAGAAGGGTTGCATAAGCTAACATTTCAGCGGTTCCCCAATCCAATTTATTATTCTCAATGGCAGCAAGTCGATCTTCGTAGATCTTCGAGATTTTTCTAAAATACTTTTTGTCTGCTGGAAGGGTAGCTAATTTTCTACCTAACTCAAGCAGTACTTTTTTAGAAACCCCCGTTTCCGGTGATTTTTCGAAATCAACGGCTTTTCCGTGTCTATATCCTTCCCATGTAGCACTTAAGAAATCAAATACTTGGGCCTTGTCATTCTTGCGTGCAATTTCAAATTCAGACTCTAAGAATTGAATATATTGTTCTTCTGTTTTCTTTGCTATTTCTTCAGTTAAAACACCCTCCGCTTCTAATTGACGCTGATAAATCACTTTTGGATTTGGGTGCTTCATGATGATATCATACAGGGTTGGCTGGGTAAATTTAGGCTCATCCCCTTCGTTGTGTCCATATTTTCTATAGCACAGTAAGTCGATAAAGATGTCGCGCTTGAATTCTTGACGATACGCAACGGCTATTTCCATGGCCTGCACAACTGCTTCAACATCATCACCATTCACATGAAAAACCGGAGAAAGCGTTGTCTTAGCGACATCCGTACAATAGGTAGACGATCTACCATCCAAGTAATTGGTGGTGAAGCCCACTTGATTATTGACCACAATGTGGACGGTACCCCCTACGCGGTAACCATCTAGTTGCGCCATTTGTATGGTTTCATAAACAATTCCTTGACCTGCAATCGCAGCATCACCGTGAATTAATACAGGACAAATCTTATCCTCGCTATGTAACACATGGTCAATTTTTGCGCGAGCAATTCCTTCAACCACGGTGTTTACCGCTTCTAAATGTGAAGGATTGGGTGATAGTGTGAGTCCAAGCTCCTGCCCATTGTCCAGGGTAATGTGCGAGGTAAATCCTTGGTGATATTTCACATCCCCATCAAAATACATATCAAACTCAAATTCTTTTCCTTCGAACTCTGAGAAAATATCGCTGGGTTTTTTATTGAATACATTCGCCAAGGTATTTAAGCGGCCGCGGTGTGCCATCCCCATAACGAAATAAGAAATACCTGCTTCGGAACCTTTATGAATCAAGGTGTCAAGGGCTGGAATTAAAGCCTCACCCCCTTCAATTGAGAATCGTTTCTGACCCACGAACTTTTTACCTAAAAATGCTTCAAACGCTGAGGCTTGAGCGAGTTTTTCAAAAATCTTCAGTTTACGTGTAGCGTCTAGTTTAGGTCTATTCTTTAATTCGATTCTGTTTTTCAACCAAGCAATTCGCTCGGGATCACGCATGTAAACGAACTCAATGCCAATGGATTGACAATACGTCAATTCAAGGTGATCTATAATTTCCTTTAAGGTTACGGGTCCGAGTCCGATTTCTTCACCCGCTTGAAAAACCACGGTTAAGTCGGTTTCAGTCAATCCGAAATTTGCAATATCTAAGGTTGGTGAATACTTTCTTCGCTCCCGAACCGGATTCGTTTTGGTAAATAAATGCCCGCGTGTTCGATAGGCATTAATGAGGTTAAGCACGTTAAACTCTTTCTGAAAATTCTCAGGAATACCTCCACCGGAGGCGAAATCAGTTTGTGCGAATTCAAAGCCCTCAAAGAACTTTTGCCAACTCAAATCAACATTGGTTGGGTTTTGTTTGTATTGGTTATAGAGATGCTCAATTGCATTTACATCAGCGTTCCCCACATATGAAATTTTATCCATCTTTTACTCCGGATTTATATCGTCCGCAAAGTTATCAAATTACGAGGAATTCCCCTACAAATCGGATTTATTTGTGGAATACTTAATTCCAAGCATAACCACGGAAATAATCATTAATAATCCGCCAATTGGGGTAATGGGGCCAAGAAAAGCTAACTTGACATGGGTTATTTCTGCCAGAACAAGTCCATAAATAGACCCTGAAAAACAGCCTAAACCGATTAAAAACAAGGTAATCCAAGAGGTGAATGGCTTCTGATTAAATACGGGTTGGAATGAAAGGATTAAAAGTAAAAGTGCTGCGTAAAACTGATATTTAACCGCTGTTTCAAATGCGACTTGCCATTTCTCAATAACAATCTTTTTTAGTGCGTGTGCGCCAAAGGCCCCAAGCGCAATGGAACATGCGAAAAGAAACAATGCAAAGAGGGTCAACTTTTTATTCATTATCGAGTTTTCTTCAAAAGTATATATCTTCGTCCACATATATTTCATCTTATGAAGCTGAATTTTTACGCTATTTTATTGTTAGCCATTTTGAATTCCTGTTCAAGCAAAGATGATAAGCAATCAAATTCCGAAGACTACTACCAGTTCAAAGCCGTTGATTTAAGTGCTTATGATTTGGACGCCACCTTATTCATTCCGGATGAAACGGCAGGAATTGGCGCCTCATTTCAAACCACCATAGAACACGAAGAAGACTTCAAATGGAAGGTAATGGCCGGTCCGAATTATCAATTATTTATTGAGGATTGGGGAGATAATGCAAACAAATTAACCGAGTTTAGAAAAGCCCTTAAAGATGATGATGTATTCAAGGTAAGCATTATCTCTGACAAGAATAATTGTATTATTTACAAGCGAGAATTGATCAAGCACATCAACGTTCCAAAATACAAGCATGTTTCATATCACATTTACAGTTTAACTAAACTTGGTGATTATTATTATGAGATTAAGAATAGAGCGGGCGGTGACAGTAAACCCGTAATTGATCTCATGGAAAAGTCAGTAAAATCCTTTAAAATCAAACCCGAGTGATTTCAAGAGAAGCCGTATTAAACGCATTAGCTAACATCCCGGATCCAGAATCAAAACAAGATATTGTCAGTGCCAATTTGGTTGGAAATATTGAAATAGATACTGACCGTGTTTATATTCAAGTGAACAGTATTAATCCCGCGTTACATGCTCGAAAACGCATGGAAGAAGCCATTCGGTTTAGATTAACGAAAGAATTAGGGGAGGATGTGCGCATTGAATGCGAAGTAAAAGCAGTTACCGGCACGGAGCGAAAAGGAAGACGGAGCGTTCTTCCGGAAGTAACCCATGTAGTGGCGATTGCGTCAGGAAAAGGAGGCGTGGGTAAATCTACGCTAACAGCCAATTTAGCCGTGGGATTAGCTCAAGCAGGATTCACGGTTGGCCTAATTGATGCGGACATTTATGGACCAAGTATGCCGACTATGTTCGATGTTGTTGGTCAACGCCCAACGATGGTTGAGGTAAACGGTAAATCATTGATCGAACCGGTTGTAAACCATAATGTAAAGCTTCTATCCATTGGCTTCTTTACAGATCAAGAAAATGCTGTAGTTTGGCGTGGACCTATGGCCTCTAAGGCCTTAACTCAGATGATTACCGAAGGGAATTGGGGAAAACTTGATTATTTACTCATCGATTTACCTCCTGGTACAGGAGACATTCATTTATCATTGCTACAAACCTTACCCTTAGACGGTGTTGTTATCATTAGCACTCCGCAAGAAGTGGCTCTTGCTGATGCTCGAAGAGGAATCAACATGTTTAGAGTGGATGGATTAAACGTTCCAATTGTTGGAATCGTTGAAAATATGGCGTGGTTTACCCCCGAAGAATTACCAGAAAATAAATACTACATTTTCGGAAGAGACGGTGCAAAGAATTTAGCAAACGGGATGGGAATTGAATTTCTTGGTGCCATTCCATTGGTTCAAAGCATACGTGAAGCAGGTGACGTGGGACGCCCTGCCGTACTTCAGAAAGGGTCGGTGATTGGATTGGCATTTGACGAATTAGTTCATAACTTTACCACACGGTTAAACGCCATAAAACAATAAGTATCAATGGAAAGTATTGAACAAAAAGTGAATTCAGCTATTTCATTAATTCGGCCATTTCTAAACGACGACGGCGGAGATGTTGAACTGGTTGAAGTAACATCAGACCGCATTGTAAAAGTTCGCTTGACGGGTTCGTGTAAGGACTGTTCCATGAAACAATCAACCTTACGTGGCGGGATAGAAGAAACAATAAAAAAAGCCGTTCCTGAAATAAGCGCGGTGATTGCAGTTGAAGATTAATTCAAGGTTCAGTGCTTACTCATACTTGATAAAGATATTCTTCGGTTCTGTAAAAAACCGCAATGCTTCCCACCCTCCTTCACGTCCTACCCCTGAATCTTTCATTCCACCAAAAGGAGTTCTAAGGTCGCGAATCAACCAAGAATTCACCCAAACAATCCCCATTTCCAGGCGATCGGCCATGCGATGTGCCACATTTAAGTCTTTGGTCCAAACTGAAGCGGCTAAGCCATATTTGGTGTCGTTTGCCATCGCAAGTGCCTCCGACTCCTCCGTAAAGGGCATGATAGAAACGACGGGTCCAAAAATTTCCTCTTGGTTTGTTCTACAGGAATTGGAAAGGCCTTCAATCACTGTAGGTGCAAGGTAGTACCCATCCTGATAAGGTGCTTCCAGGTGAACACGTACACCACCAGTTAAAACACGTCCTCCTTCTTCTTTAGCTAATTCTATATATCCGAGGACTTTCTCCATATGCCCCTTAGAGACAACGGCACCGATTTGCGCATTAGGATCTGCGGGATAACTTACGTTCGCGGAAGATACCCAATCCACAAAGGAGGTTTTAAATTCCTCATAAATAGCTTGATGCACAAAAATTCTTGATCCGCATAAACAGATTTGACCTTGGTTAGAAAAGGATGACCTGAATAT
>CANHSL010000107.1 GCA_947463385.1 Flavobacteriales bacterium | reverse complement strand
TGTGATTAAATTATCCATTCCAATCACATGAAATCCTTCACGTATGAAGCGATCACACAAATGTGAGCCTAAAAATCCAGCTGCACCGGTAATCAATATGCGTTGCTTAGTTTTCATCTTCCAATACTAAAATAATCAAATCCTTCAGCGCGCACTTCTTCGGGTTCAAAGATGTTTCGGCCATCAAAAATTACATGTTGGTTCATGTTCTTGCGCATCACGGCAAAGTCTGGACTTCGAAACACGGACCATTCCGTGCAAATTATTAACCCGTCCATCGTTTCTAAGGCTTGATAAGGATTCAGCGCATAATGTAAGCGATCGCCAAATTGTGTTGCCACGTTATCCATTGCTTCCGGATCATACACGGTTACGGCTGCCCCGGCATCCAAAAGCGCTTGTATTAAGTATAAGGCTGGTGCCTCTCTGATGTCATCAGTATCTGGCTTAAAACTTAAGCCCCATATTGCAAGCTTCTTCTTAGTAAGATCTTGTTGAAAATACGTTTTAATTTTCGGTAGTAAAATGGTCTTTTGCTTGTCATTCACGCGCATTACGGCATCTAACAGCTGAAACTGAAAGCCTTCCATCGCCCCGCTGTGATGCAAGGCTTGAACATCTTTTGGAAAGCACGAACCGCCATAGCCCATTCCTGGAAATAGAAAGCGTTTTCCAATGCGTTCATCGGCTCCCATCCCTAAGCGAACCGCGTCTACATTAGCCCCTACGCGCTCACAAAAATTTGCAATCTCATTCATGAACGTGATTTTGGTAGCTAAAAATGCATTTGATGCGTACTTTGTTAGTTCAGCAGATTTCTCATCCATAACCAGAATAGGGTTTCCTTGACGAACAAAGGGTTTGTACAAGGATTCCATGACCTTAATGGCTCGTTCATCTGACGCTCCGATAACAATTCTATCCGGTTTCATAAAATCTGTTACCGCAAAACCTTCCCGTAAAAATTCAGGGTTTGATACCACACTAAAATCAACCCTTGCGTGCTTCGCAACGCGTTCTTTTACTAAATCAGCGGTACCAACAGGGACCGTACTTTTATCAACAATGACTACGTAATGGTTCAATAAAGGTCCGAGCTCATCGGCAACATTCAAAATATACTTTAGGTCGGCTTGACCATCCGCACCTGGCGGTGTAGGTAAGGCTAAAAAGATTAGCTCCGCGCCTTCAATTCCCTCGGTAAGTTTTGACGTGAAATGTAACCTTCCATCTCCAAGGTTTCGTTCGATTAAAACCGATAAATTAGGTTCGTAAATGGGCGTAATTCCTTGTTTTAAGGCTGCAATTTTAGCTTCATCGATGTCTACACACGTAACCGTATTTCCTGTTTCAGCCAAACATGTACCTGTAACAAGGCCTACATATCCTGTTCCAATAACAGCTATTCTCATATTTGCTTAAAAAAGGATTGAACAGTGGTAACAATGTAATCGCGTTGATCTTGTTTCATTTCGGTATGCATGGGTAAACTAATCACGCGTTCTGTAAGATAATCAGTAACCGGCAAGGATAACGATTCGCAACCAAAGGCGCTAAACATGAGCTGACGATGTGCAGGAATTGGATAATAGATCATGCTCGGGATGTCCCGTTCTGATAAATAATCATGAAGACGGTCCCGAAGTTCCGGCATTACTTGAAGCGTATACTGGTGGTAAACGTGTGTTGAATAGGGTTTTCTAACAGGAACCTTAACATTCGGTATCGATTGAAACGCATGATCATAAAAAGCAGCCAGTTGTTGACGTGCATCATTGTATGAATCGAGGTGTTGCAATTTAATTCGCAATACGGCGGCTTGCACGGAATCTAACCTTGAATTACATCCCACTTGATCGTGATAATACCGCTTACTTTGTCCATGATTTGCAATCATCCGAAGCTTAGACGCGAGTTCATCGTCATTGGTCATCATGGCTCCGCCGTCTCCAAAACACCCAAGGTTTTTACTGGGGAAAAATGAGGTGCATCCAATATGACCCATTGTGCCTGTTTTTGCTACCTCACCCGTTGAAAAATAATAATCGCAACCAATGGCTTGAGCGTTATCTTCAATCACATACAGGTTATGTGCGTTGGCAATGCGCATAATCTCCTCCATGTTTGCCGCTTGACCATATAAGTGGACAGGTACAATTGCTTTGGTTTTGGAAGTAATTGCCTGTTCAAGCGCTGTTGGATCCATGCAGAATGTTTCTGAATCTACCTCAACAAATACAGGCGTTAACCCCAATAAAGCAATAACCTCCGTAGTTGCAATGTAGGTAAACGAAGGCGTAATAACCTCATCACCGGGCTTTAACCCAAGTCCCATCATGGCGATTTGCAGCGCATCCGTACCATTTGCACAGGGAATCACATGCTTAACGCCCAAATATTCAGATAATTCTGCTTGAAAATGGCTTACTTCAGGTCCGTTAATAAATTGAGCATTGGTAATAACAGATTGAATTGCTGCATCTACCGAGGGTTTAATTCGCTCATATTGAGCCATCAAATCAACCATTTGAATTTTATTCATGCACTTTGTTTTGAACTACAAAAGTAGGTAAAATCATCCGTTTATTCCCTGTTAGCGCGTGATGATTACATAGTAAAACCACAGATTATTCCATATCTTTGCTTTATGTGGAAAGCTATACTCCCTGTATTATTCATTTCATTTTTTACACGAGGTCAAGTTACGCCGATCGATACGGCAGCAGATGCTCGTGTTATGGTGAGTATTCACTACGCTACTGGATGGACCGGAGGTGACTTAGTGCATCGGTATGGGTACTTAAACCTTGTGGGATTTAGTGCCGGCTATAAGTTTCGAAATAATTGGTTCGTACTCGGTGATGCAAATTTTATATTTGGAAGTGAGGTTAAGATTCCCACCTTGCTGGATCAACTTAAAGACTCTTTTGGAAACATTACGGACGTCAATGGGGATCCGGCTACCGTTAGTGTCCTCGCAAGAGGGGTTGGCGCCACGGCGCAAATCGGAAAAATATTCCCCTTGAATAAACGCAATCAAAATTCAGGCATCATGGTGCATGTTGGGCTTGGCTACATGAATCACCGGATAAAAATCGAAACACAAACCCAGGTGGTTCCTTTAATCGAATTAGATTATAAAAAAGGGTATGACCGACTAACGACAGGGGTTAATGCCATGCAATTTTTAGGATATTCCTACATGCCAAGGAATGGGTTTTACAATTTCTATGGTGGAATTTATGCGATGGAAGGATTTACAAAAAACCGCAGAACCATCTTTTTTGATGAACCGGATGTACCTGTATCATCAAAGACCCGTTTAGATGTTATTGTTGGACTAAAATTTGGGTGGTACATTCCATTTTATTCTACCCAAAAAGACTATTATATCGAATATTAATGCGGGGATTGTATGATATTTCAATCATGTTGTTTGGACTTGGCATCTATGTAGCCAGTTTTTTCAATAAAAAAGCCAAACAACGAATTAGAACCGCGGATGCTTGGAAAATTACCGTGCCTTCGGGGCCTTACGACCTTTGGATGCATTGTGCTTCACTGGGAGAATTCGACCAAGGGCTACCGGTTCTTTGGGAATTTAAATCCACCTACCCGGAGGCCAAAATTCTGGTAACCTTTTTCTCTCCTTCGGGATTAAATCACTACCACAAACGGGTGCATTGCGTTGACCAAGCATGCCTTCTCCCCTTAGATCGGAGAAAAAACGTTCGCGATTTTCTAACTCATGTTAACCCGAAAACCGTAGTTTTTGTTAAGTATGAGTTTTGGTTGAATTTTATTTTTGGCATATCGAAACGAAACATACCCCTCTTTAGCATCTCAACCCTGCTGCGAAAAAATCAGTTTATTTTTAAGCCCTTGGGAGCAATATTCCGAAATGGTTTAAACCGATTCACACATTTTTACGCGCAAAACGAAGAAACAAAATTGCTCTTATCCGACATTGGTATACAAGTGGTTACCGTTAGTGGGGATACCCGGTATGACCATGTATTAAATCAACAGCGCAATACCTTACAAAACCAAGGTAATCATCCTGAATTAGCTCAATTACAAAACTACTGTGAAGGGAAAACTGTATTTATTCTTGGGAGTAGTTGGTTGGTGGAAGAAGAAATGGTGCATGCCATTCACCAAAGCATACCACTTGACCTCACGATTATTGCCCCGCATGACATATCTGAGAAACACTTGTATGAAATCGAAGCCATGTTTGGCGATGAGTGCATTCGTTTGAGTGAAATTGAGAGCCTTACCCATGAAAGCGTTGTTCTTATTGATTGCATTGGACTCTTGCATCAATTGTATCAATTAGCGAATATTGCCTTTATTGGTGGGGGATTTACAGGGAAATTACACAACATTTTGGAACCGGCGGTCTACGGGATTCCGGTAGTTTTTGGCCCGTCACATGAAAAGTTCCCTGAAGCCAAGGAATTCATTTCCAAAGGGCTTGCCAGTGAGGTTATGACACCACAAGATGTACTCGATAAAATTCAATTATTCATGCGAAATCATGAAGTAACTAAAGGTAAAATTATTGGATTTGTTTATGAAAAATCTGGAGCTACTCAACGGATAACAAGCCACTTATTTAGTACGCTCGCTCATTCCGATTTTCCTTCCAATTAATAAAGGATTTGTTCACTACTTTATTTCCTCCTGGGGTAGGATAATCCCCGGTAAAATACCAGTCGCCGGTATGACCAGGACAAGCTTTATGCAGGTTATCAACGATTTGGAAGACAATTGTAACTTCCGAATTAACTTCAGCTGGACGCAACAACATGGCAATTCTATCAGAGATTTCCTGATCGGTAAACGGCTCATAAATGCGTTTAACCTCATTTTTAACCTCTTCCTTTGGTACAGCTAATTGACTCAAACAGGCCTGATAAACTTCTTCAATGATATGATCCAAATTGCGCTCTTTCAATAAAGAAATTGCCGCCTCAAAGGCAATGAAGTCACCCATCTTCGCCATATCAATCCCGTAACAATCAGGAAAACGAATTTGTGGTGCAGAGGAGACGATCACAATGCGTTTAGGCTCCAAACGACTTAACATTCGTAAAATACTTTTTTTCAAGGTCGTTCCACGTACGATGCTATCGTCGATAACCACGATATTATCGCGATGTGGAACAATGCAACCATAGGTAATGTCATACACATGCGTAACCAAATCATCTCGAGAATCATCTTGGGTAATGAAGGTTCTCAATTTTGCATCTTTGATTGCAATTTTCTCTATTCGAGCACGACCTTCAATAATTTTAGTAATCGACTCTGAACTTGGATTTGGGCCTAAGGCCAATATTGCATTTGCTTTTTCAAGGTTGTGGTAATCCTCAACCCCTTTCATCATTCCATAAAATGACACTTCTGCCGTATTCGGAATAAACGAAAACACCGTATGCTCAATATCGCCTTGGATGGCATCCATTACTTGTGGAACAATATTTCTACCTAAGTTTTTGCGCTCTTTATAGATATCAGCATCTGACCCTCTAGAAAAATAAATGCGTTCAAACGAACATTTCTTAATGGTAAGCTGCGGTAAAATTTCTTTTTCAGAAACTGGGCCCTGCTTAGGAATGATTAAGGCACTCCCTGGCTCCAATTCCTTTACTTGATGTTCTTTTAAGTTAAATACCGTTTGTATAACCGGACGTTCTGACGCCACCACAACAACCTCGTCATCCTCATAATAAAATGCAGGACGAATACCCGCTGGGTCGCGCAAAACAAAGGCATCACCATGACCGATTAAGCCCGCCATAGCATAACCTCCGTCCCATTTATTGGCCGACTTTTGCAATACAGAAACTAAATCTAAGTGCTCGCTAATTTTTGTTGAAATCTCAGGTTTTGAAAATCCTTCAGCCTTAAATTTCGCGTATAGCCTATCATTTTCTACATCTAAAAAATGACCAATTTTTTCCAGAACGGTTACCGTGTCGGATTTCTCTTTGGGATGTTGACCAATGGCCAGTAATGAATCGAACAATTCATCGACATTCGTTAAATTGAAATTGCCAGCAAGTACCAAATTCCTTGTCATCCAATTGTTTTGACGAAGGAAGGGGTGACAACTTTCAATCGAATTTCGACCAAAGGTGCCATAGCGTAAATGACCTAGAAATAACTCCCCGGTAAATCCAGTATGTTTCTTTAAGTAAGCAACATCTTTTAATTTTTCTGGGAATTCCGAAGCAAGTTGATTAAATCTACCTCCGATTTGTCCAAATAAATCTTGAATTGGATTCGTATCAATGGAACGAGCACGGCTAATGTAGCGTTCGCCTGGCTGCATATCTAATTTGATGTTTGCAATACCAGCGCCGTCTTGCCCACGGTTGTGCTGTTTTTCCATTAATAACTGCATTTTATTTAATCCATAAAATGCCGTTCCATACTTTTCAAGGTAAAAAGATAGGTCCTTCTTTAGGCGCAGGAGGGCGATCCCGCATTCGTGTTGTATTGCATCGCTCATCGCGCTGCGAAGTTACTCAATGTCTACCCGATTTCAGCGGAATTGTTAATTAATTTGGGTAAACGTGTATAACTTAATGCCCACCCGGCTGGCAACACTTCGGTAATAATTTTACCGCTTCAGGATCTGCTTTCATATCGTCTGCATCATACCCTACACGCACCAATGCAAGTCGAAGTTCATCCAGGCTTACTTTAGAAGGTTTATAGACGCAGGTTGCAATTTTTGTTTCTA
>CANHSL010000106.1 GCA_947463385.1 Flavobacteriales bacterium | reverse complement strand
TGGGAAATGGTTTTGCACGAATTAGCCAAAGCCTGTGGTATTCATGTTTCGGAAGCGCGCTTGCAAAAATTTTCAGGTAAGCATCATACATTTTTATCCAAGCGATTTGATCGAACAAATGACCAGCGGCGTATTCATTTTGCGTCGGCTATGACTTTGCTAGGGCTACAAGACGGCGCTGATCATGTAGAAGGTGTTGGATACCTTGATTTGGTTGGTTTTATCATGCAAAACAGTCCTGCAGCGAAAGAAGATTTAGAACAGTTGTGGAGAAGAATGGCATTTAATATTTTGGTATCGAACACAGACGACCATTTACGAAATCATGGGTTTATTCTCACTGACGAAGGGTGGCGCTTATCTCCAGCTTATGATATGAACCCTAACGAAATGGGGATTGGTTTAACGTTGAATATTTCTGAAAATAGTAACGACTTAGATACCGCGTTAGCTTTAGAAACAGCTCATTTGTATCAATTGAAAAGTGAAAGAGCTGAATGTATTTTAATGGAATTTCGGCAAGAAATTTCAAACTGGCGCAAAATCGCCAAGAAACATGGCATCAGTAATAGTGAAATAGAACAAACAAAGCGCGCTTTTCGCTTGGTAGAAATCGGAAAATATCGATAACAAAAAACAACATTTAAAAATTTATTTTATCTTCTTGTAGTCGTTCTTTTTTGTTGCTCATTTGTTGCTCGTGAAAATGACAAAAAGCCTTATTAAAAAAGGATTCAGTCTTTATCTTTTTTTATCAGATCTGTATTGGGAAGTAACTCAAAATACCCCAATTTATCCAAGAAGATAGTTTCTTTTGGTTTGGTACAGCATTAAATAGCCTCTCTTGTTGGCCTCCGTTAAGAATGAACGACTTATCAATGTTTCCATCAATGCTTGCTTTTCTAGGTATGGAGCCAAGAGTTTTTCAATTCTATTTTCTGAAACTCCGATGCGACGTCCAAATTCTACAAAGTCAAGTTTATTAGGGTGCTTGTTTTTCTTGTATTGTTCACTTTTGAAGTCATCTAAAAACAGTCCTTTGTCTAAGGCAAAATCTGAGTCATCCACATGCAATTTAGTATTTAATAAATCATAGACAGGACTTAAGAGATAATCCCCTTTGGATGACTCTAGTAAGGAGAAATTTTTCAAGTGTGCATCTCCATTGGAGAACAGAAAATTGAACAGTACGAGAGAGAAATATTTTTCGATTTCGATACGCCAGGCGGATACATATTTTTGAATCAATAAGCCGGCTTCTTCATAACTGAATTGGTATTTAAAATTTGGCCCTGCATTGTCTGTTGTTTTCCCAGCCAAGGTTGCAAAATCTTCTTTACCCCATTTTGTGCCATCTTCTTTCACATCAAATCGTTTGGTAATATAGGCAGGAGAACCATTTGTAAAAAAAATCAAGGCGTTTTCTGCGGTGTTTAAGCCGAATACTTGTTTAGCAATTTGCATGGTCAAATGTTCGTTCGCAGGGACTTGATCCACTTTTATTAGGTCTCTTGGTATGGGCTTAAGGATGTAGGTTCCTTGTTCTCCTTCCTTGGTCAAACGCAACACATTTTTCTCTAGGACGAAGCTTAATTTTTCCTGTACACCTGAAATAGAGATTCGTTTTCGGTTTTCTATAAATAAATCTGCGACTTCTTCATTGAATTGAGGCTGATCATACGATAAAATGTGCTTGACTTTTTTACCGTTAAATAAGTTTCGGAGGCAACTTGGGCTGTATGTTGAGTAACCTTCAGCCAATGTTCCAGGACAATTATTTAGTTCTTTTAGGTTCATGTTGCTTAAATAGGATTTACGGTAATTGCTCCGATGGTATCATATTGTGCAGTGGCGGCAAGTATTCCAAAGTTATCTTCCTCGTCAATTTTCAATTGTACGCTTTGTAATTTTCTATTTACACCTTCACTTAACATGTTGAAGAAAAATGGAAACAAGAATTCACTGATATATTCTTTTTGTGTCTTAGGCAGCGTTAAACTTATTGCAGGATAGTGATCATCGATAAAATACTTCTCATCATACCTAAAAATATACTTCTTGCGATTTTCTTCGATGAGCAGGCCCGCTAATATTCCATTTCGGTATATTTCTAATGTTCGCATTTAATTAAGGTTTCATTTTCACATGAAAGGTAAGTTCCATCCCTAGAACTTTTGCCAGTTTTAGGATCACTTCTACAGTAGGATTTCCTTGTCCTTTCTCTAATTTGTATAAGGTATTTATACTGATTTGTGCCAATTCAGCTAAATGAGGCTGTGTTATATCCAACTCCTTCCGCCTGTCCTTTATCGCTTCACCAAGGTCTTTAACTAACATTATAATGTGATTTATGTGTCGAAATTACAAATAAAAGCGAAAAAAAACAACAATATCACATTATAATATGATAACAGGGATATTAATTGATTATTTACATAAAACAATACATAAAATCACATTTTAATGTGGATATCGTATATTAAAAAACGTACCTTAAAGGGTATAAAAAGGTATTTAAAGATTTAAACGTACCCGAAAGGGTGTTGCTAACAACCTCTTACCACTCCCTACGGCATCGGATCTAAGATACAGCGAACAGAAAACCCATTTCCTTTTAAATTCAAGTTGCTGTTACTGAATTGCGTTTTACTGCGCGCATCGGTGATTAGTTCATCCAAGGCAAAAGAAAAGCCGATGCGGTTGGCGTGATCGCCAAAGATTCCATATTGACCGCTTGAACTGGTCCAATAGTTAACATACCGTCCCTTACTCCACCCATCTATCCATTGGAAAGACGCATCTAAATCGGTATACCGGCTCCCGACAGGCGCTGCATTGAAGGCATTTAATTCATGCGTTAAGCTGGCTTGAGGCCAAAGCCAACCCTCACTGGATTTAAACATGCGTGCACATTTTTTAATCCCGCCCAGCTGATTAATTAAACTTGTCCATTCATTAATACTAGGAATATGGCTCCCAGAAGGAGCAAGTCCACGGGGGTCGTGCACCGCATACCAATTATATAAGACCGTTGTTTGATCGATTCCATTTTCATCCTCATAATAACACCACGCCGGAAGTTTTTTGTTCGTTGCCCTTTGCCATTCCTCCGCGCTTTGCGCTTGCGGGATAGCATCACCGTTGTTAAAATGTGTTACCCGTAAATTTTCGGTGGTCCATTGATGTTCTCCCATAAGCAGGAGTCCGTAGGTGTTGCCCTCAAGGTCTCTAACCTCTTGGGACAAGATTGTTTGCTGTAAATTCAATAAAATAAGCAAAGCGAACATGCGCAAGGTATTCATAGGCTGTAGTTTCCCCTGCAACGAATAGTGAAAAAACGGTTACAACATATTAGCGCAAAAAAAAGGCCGCATGAGCGGCCTTTAACATCTTCGAGTGTTAATTAATCACGTTGACGTGCTTCAGAAACATTGATGTTTCTTCCACCCATTTCGTAATTTGCCAAAGCCTCCATGGCTGCTTTAGCTTGATCATCGTTTGGCATCTCAACGAAACCAAATCCTCGTGAACGCTGAGTTTCACGATCTTTAATAATTTTTACAGAGGAAACCTCTCCATACTGAGAAAACAAATCTCCCAGTTCTTGCTCACTCAAGCGAAAGCTCAAGTTTGAAACGTACATGTTCATAAATAAAACTTAAATAAATAAAACAAATGCAATGAACATCGGAGTTGGACAGGTCCTCAAAACCACTAATGGTGTCAAGAAAAAATACAAGGATCGTTTGTCATTACAATGCGAAACTACGCCTAATTATTTAATAAACAATGAAATTATCGTTTATTCCTCATCATTCACTACGTAATTCCCACAAGCTTTTAGCAAAGGTCCCAAATTATATACCCGTTTATTCATGTTATTTGATAGGGCAATAATGCATATGGTGTCCTGCCGAAGCGAACAATACAAGCCCGTATTTCCATGCCACCACCCGGTATGAAAAAAGAAAGTGTCTTTGCCTTTTTTCTCTTTTAAGCGAATGCCAAGCCCATAATTCCTCGTGCCTGGGTGTTCATAGCTATACCCTTTAAACATTTGCGTTCTCAACGAATCACTTAAAAATGAATCCACGTAGGTGGCACGGTCCATTTTAACTAAATCTCGTGCCGTGGTATATAAATTTTTGTCGCCATAAATCGCATCCAGGTACGTAAACCCATTCCACATTCCATTTTGATCGTAGTTTCTACAAAATTCATCATACTGCGTTTTGGAAGTAGCTATGGTAGAACTTTTCATGTCAAGGGGAGTGAAAATCAACGCTTGCATGGCTTTGGGGAACGGTTGTTTGGTGACTTTTTCCACGATGAGTGCCAACATCGCATAGTTGGTATTACAGTATGCGAAATGGGTGCCGGGTTTACTGTT
This sequence comes from Flavobacteriales bacterium, assembly GCA_947463385.1. Lineage (GTDB taxonomy): Bacteria > Bacteroidota > Bacteroidia > Flavobacteriales_D > Crocinitomicaceae > UBA952. The sequence continues at coordinate 2,447 of CANHSL010000106.1, read as the reverse complement.
TAATTTGATGTTAAACTTGATCATCAAACGAATGATATCCTCGTTATTAAGTACGGTCTTTCGATCGGTATTGGCATCTGCAAAATATCCATAGTACGGAAGCCCACTCCGATGATTCAACAACATTTTAACTGTAATTTCTTTGAAAGGGAATTTGGGTAAATAATGGCTAACCTTTTGGTTTAGTGCGATTTTACCTTGATCCACCAAGCGCAATACCGCCAAGGCGGTAGCTACCTTACTGATAGAAGCCACATGCATTGGGGTTTCTAAGGTCATATCTTCGTTGGTTTCACGTTTTGCAGATCCTGCTGCCCGCGAGTAAATAATTACGCCATTTTTTGCCAACAGGTATTGTCCACTAAAGCCTGCCTTATTGATCCAATTGGTGTAATAGGCTGCTGCGCTGTCCAATAAATACTGTTTACGGGCGGCTGTCGGAGGCGGCATCTTCACTTCACTCGCCATGGATTCTAGCATAACATTGGGGTCATCAGAACACCCAATAAAAAAAAGACAGAAAAGGAAACCGATAATACAGGAAGAATTTTTCATTGGCGGTAAAATTAGTAATTTTGAGTATGGTACCTGAGAGTTATTCCCTTGCATTTGAAGAATTACAACGCATCGTTTCTGAAATGGAGCGCGGCGATATTGGCATTGATGAATTAGCCGTAAACGTGAAACGTGCGTCTGAACTCATTCAATTTTGTAGAAATAAATTAAAAACTACGGAATTGGATGTGGCTGAAATTCTAAAGCAACTTGAAGCGGAAGGCGACGGCGCAAGCGCTTAATTGCTACCTTTGCAAAAAAAAAGTATGTCGGATTCTCGCTATCAAGCGCGGGGTGTATCAGCTGGAAAAGAAGATGTTCACCAAGCCATTAAAAATATAGATAAGGGCTTATTCCCAAAAGCCTTTTGTAAAATCGTTCCCGACTATTTAACTCAAGATGCCGATTATTGCATTGCAATGCATGCGGATGGGGCAGGTACAAAATCTTCGTTAGCTTATATGTATTGGAAAGAAACGGGTGATTTATCCGTTTGGAAAGATATTGCGCAAGATGCCTTAATCATGAACATTGATGACTTACTTTGCGTGGGGGCCACCGGACCAATTTTAATTTCCTCGACCATAGGAAGAAATAAGCGCTTAATTCCAGGGGAAGTCATACAAGCAATCATTGAAGGAACTGAGGAGGTTTTATCCATGCTTCGCACAGCGGGAATGGACATCTATTCTACCGGCGGAGAAACGGCTGATGTGGGAGATTTGGTACGCACGATTATCGTAGATTCTACGGTAGTTTGTCGAATGAAACGTACCGATGTAGTAAGTAATCACACGATTAAACCAGGAAATGTAATTGTAGGGTTCGCTTCTTACGGGGAAGCATCATACGAAAACGGATACAACGGCGGGATGGGTAGCAATGGGCTAACGGCAGCACGTCACGATGTATTTAATAAAACATTGGCCGAAAAGTATCCTGAAAGTTATGATCAAGGAATTCCTTCGGACTTAGTTTACAGCGGGTCGAAATCACTCACGGATTCGGTGGAAGGTGCTCCAATCAATGCCGGTAAGCTTGTGCTTTCTCCAACACGAACATATGCTCCGTTGCTCATCCAAATCCTCTCAAAATATCGAAAAGAAATAAGCGGCATGGTACATTGCTCGGGCGGAGGACAAACCAAAGTACTACACTTTGTAGATCAAGTTCACATTATAAAAGATAATTTATTTGCTTGCCCTCCCTTATTCCGCATGATTCAAGAGGAGTCTGGAACAGGGTGGCAAGAAATGTATAAAGTCTTCAATATGGGACATCGTTTCGAAATCTATACCGATGAGCAAACCGCAGCGCATCTGATTGAGCTTGCACAATCATTTAATATTGATGCTAAGGTAATCGGATACGTGAAGTCATCGGATCAAAAAGAAGTGACTATACGGAGTGAATTCGGAGAATTTCATTACGAATAGCGTCTTTTTTTCAAAATTCCTTTAAGAAAAGAAATGGTTTTCTTACTTTTGCCTCCCGTTAACAACGGTGGGATGGGTGAGAGGCTGAAACCAACAGTTTGCTAAACTGTCGTACGGGTAACTGTACCGCGGGTTCGAATCCCGCTCCCACCGCAATAACGTGGAGGTTGGAAGGGATGAGAAACCGCAGGGTTCGTGCCGTAGCGAAGCGAAGACCTCCGAAGGAAATCCCGCTCCCACCGCAATAACGTGGAGGTTGGAAGGGATGAGAAACCGCAGGGTTGGTTACATGTTAAAGAAAATCACATCAACATCGGTTGATGCGAATTAAAGATACTAGAAGATGATTCGTTCGGGGCGTAGCGTAGTCCGGTCATCGCGCCTGGTTTGGGACCAGGAGGTCGCAGGTTCGAATCCTGCCGCCCCGACTGGGGATGAGCAATCATCCCCTTTTTT
>CANHSL010000105.1 GCA_947463385.1 Flavobacteriales bacterium | reverse complement strand
ATGCTACAAATAATCAACCAAGCCAAATACCCGATTAAAATTAAAACGATGGGGTGTCTTAAAAACCGCTGATTTATTAGGTTGGTTTTTAATTCATAAAAAACTAATAAGAGCATGAGTCCAAACAACAAGGGTTCCGTCGGAACAAACAGTCCGAATTGATCCGTGTATTCTTCAATGTTTATAGATAAGGGAGTAAAAAAAACAATGGCTAGAAAAAGTGATTCCGTGTAATAAATAGCAACATAGAGAACCGCTAGAATAATTGGAATGGAAAGGAGGTACATCAAATCCAAATAGAACGCCATTCCCATAAGTAATCCTATAGAAGAACCCGCAAGGATTAATAAGCCAGGGCTTAACCTCAAGATGCGCGCAGTTCCTTGTACTTCTCCCACAATAACAAAGAAAAAAGCCCAATAAAAAATGCAGCTACGGTAGATACTAAAATAATAACAGATCTTTTTGGTTTCTCTTTTTTATCCGCTTTAACCGCACGCTCTACAATAAACTTATGATTGAATTTTGCATTAGCATCAGACTCCGCTTGCTCATACGAGATATTAAAATCTTCAATTTTTACAATTTTTTCATTTCGCATATACTCTAGTCCGTCATACATTGCCCCATATTTCATGTTGATGTCTATCTTCTTTTTTAATTCGGCCCTGTCTTCGGGATTTTTAGAATCAACGTATGCTTGGAATAAATTTGAACGAACATCTAAGGCAATAACACCCAAATCAGCCAAGCTATCTAACTTTCTTAAAATCGCATCTCTATCCCGTTTCATTTGAGCCAATTTACGCTCATTTACCTTAAAGGCTGGAACGGTACGTTCTGCGATCATCTCATTCTTTACCGTATCAATCAAATCCACAATTTTATTTGCGATTTTAGCCGCTAAGGCTGGGTTTTCATCAAGCACATCGATTCGAATAGAACCGAAGCGCGTGCGATTGAAGGAAATATGATTGTTATAGGCCTCGTTCAATTTAAAATATTTATTAGCGCCATTCGCATTAATTTGGTAATGTTTCATAAGATCAAATTCGGTGACAACCTTATCTCGAATCCTAGAGCTTTGAAGAATTTGTACCAATTGTTCTGCCTGCTCTTCTTCACCAAAATCCATTGCTGCTGCTTTCGCATTTCGTTGCTCAGAGAAAGACACGCTACTTGTAGCTGCTGGAAAAACAACCGCAGTACTTAAATATAATGGGGTCATTAAAAAAGCAACAACACCAGAAAGCACTGCCGCTGCGAATGTAAATACCAAGAGTTTTTTGCGATTAATCCAAATAAACTGAATTAATCCCTCACTTGCGTTTTTTAACCCTTCTTGTTGATTATTCATGTATGAAAAATTGTGCTGCGAAGATACAGCTATTCAAAGACTTGTAAAAACGATAAACTGTCAATATTATTGAGAATCCTCTTTTAATTGCCAAATCTTTCGAAGCGACTTAAGATCAACAATTGAAAATAAAAAGGCAAAAACACCTACTAATAAAACATCCGCCAAAAATGTTTGAAGCAGTGAATATCCTAAATTAATTGTCATTTTTATTGCAAACAATAAAGATGTGAAGCCAATAAAAGCCAATAAGGATTTAACACTAAAATAAATTTGTAACTTTTTTACTGATATTATCACGAGTAATAAAGATACCACCGCTTGCGTAATTAATGCGGCAATGGCACAGCCCACGGCCCCGTATAAAGGAATTAGGAATATATTAAAACAAACGGACACAAGAACTCCGATTAGGGCCGAAAGATTTAAGGCTCGTAAAAACCCTCCTGCCGTTAATAAGGTCCCAAAAATAAAATTGAAACTCATAGCCATGAAAGCAATCATCAAATAAACAAACACGGTAATTGACTGATCATCAACCTTGTCTCCGTATATTAATTGGAGAAGAAAAGGCGCATTATACATTGAAATAAACATAATCCCAATGGCCCCACCAATTAAAAGCTTGCCTGAAACTTGAACCAATTCACTTAATTCTTGGCTTCGCTGATGAATCATTCTACTAAATACCGGAAACAGTAGACCCGCGAAAATCATCCCTAGCATATAAAAAGCATCTAACAAGCGATATCCCTGAGCATAAATTCCCGCTTGATAATTGCCGTCTTGAGCAATTTGCTTTAGGAGTACAACATCCGAACGGTTGTATAATAGCATTAAGAGCACTAACAAAGCAAACGGAGCACTTCTTTTCAAAATATTGATAATATAAACAGTATCAAATACAGGGATTATAGATTTTATCTGATTTCGAATCAACCAACTTGCTAAAAGAAAGGTGCCAAAATAACATGCCGTTTGTGCAAAAACAAAATTATTGATGGTAATACTTGGTATTGAAAACAATAGGCCGGACCCCATAATCAAGATAAGTAAAGCCCTGTCTAATACTGAAATAAACGTATCTGTTTTAAATAAATGTAAGCCAGCAAACAAACTTCTAATAAAGGCTATGGATTGAATTAAAAATTGATTTAACACCAGAAGGGTTAATAACATATACTGACCGGGAGCTATATTTATAAGCCAAGCAGTGCCAAAAACCGATATAGCGTAACATAAAAACAGCATGAGTCTTAAATAGAAAACTCGGCTTACATGTTGTTTTAATTGTGATTCATCTTGAGCAATATACCGAGTAGTAAAATTGTTAATGCCAAGATCAAGAAAAATATTAAAAACTAAGGTAAGTGTTAATAAGACAAAATATTGTCCATAGACTTCATTTCCCAATACACGTTGAACGCCCGCATCAATAACTAAGACTGAAATGGGTTTTATCAAAAGGTTTAAAGAAAGAGACAGCGCTAAACTCGAAAAGAATCGCTTTTGCATGCCTCAAAGGTAGGTGTTATTTAATAATCAATTTAAAGCCGATGCCATGGATATTCATGATTTCAATATTCGGATCTTCACTGAGCAGCTTTCTAAGTTTTGCGATATATACATCCATGCTTCTTCCGTTGAAGTAATTATCATCTCCCCATATAGCTCTCAAGGTCGCTTGGCGATCAAGTACTTCATTGATGTTTCGAACCAAAAGAGTTAAGAGGGCATTTTCCTTAGTTGTTAATTTCTTTTCGCCATCTTTTGTATAAAGTATACTTTTATTTGGGTCGAAATCTAAAGAACCGATGGATAATCTTTCGTCTTTAACCAATGAACTATCTCCTGTCCTTCTGATTATTGCGTGTATTCTCGCAATCAGTTCTTCCATAGCGAAGGGCTTAGTAAGATAATCATCAGCGCCAACTTCAAATCCTTTTAATTTATCATCCTTCATGCTTTTGGCCGTTAGGAATAAAATCGGCGTTTTTTTATCGGTAAGTCGAATTTCTTTTGCTACTGAAAACCCATCCTTATCAGGCATCATTACATCCAAAATGATAAAATCTATAGCATTATTAAATGAGTGATAATAGGAAATTGCTTCTTCTCCATTTTTAACCCATTTCGTTTGGAATCCTTTAGAATTGAGATATGTGGATAATAAAGCTCCTAGGTTTTCATCGTCCTCCGCTAATAAAAAATGTTGTTTCATTGTTTTTATTTAAATATTAACTCAAATACCGTTCCTTTCCCTACTTCACTTTCTACATGAATCTTCCACCCATGCGCATCAGAAATTGCTTTAACGTAACTTAAGCCTAATCCGAATCCCTTTACATTATGTATGTCACCCGTCGGGACACGATATAAATTATCAAAAATTTTAGGTAAATACTCTTTCGGTATTCCAATTCCCTGGTCCTTAACGAACAAGTGAATGTTATTATTTTGGTAACTAATTAAAATATTAATTACAGGGCTTTGGGGAGAATATTTACAAGCGTTATCTAATAAGTTGGCAATTAAGTTCGTGAGGTGTAATTTATCCGCAATCAATTCAATGGGGTCTCCCTTTTGTTCGATCAAAATGGAAGGTTTATTCGTTTTTTTAAATGTGGCGATCTCAACTTGTTTTTGAATTATCTCATAAAGATTTACTACTTCCTTGTTGAGCACTAAATCTCCTTTAGAAATTAATGCACTCTGAAGAATGCCCTCTACCAAATTACCAAGACGCTTATTCTCTTCCTCTATCATTTTAATGTAAGGTGAAATTTCTTGGGTAGTTGGGTGAGATACTACATCTTTATCACTTAGCGCCTGGCAAGCCAATGAAATCGTTGAAATCGGCGTTTTAAATTCATGCGTCATGTTGGAAATAAAATTCGATTTGATCTCTGACAGTTCCTTTTGATCTTTTATCGTACGAATCAAAAAAAACAAGGTAGAAATCATCAAAAATCCCAACAAACCAGTAATAATAAAATAGGACTTCATTCCTTTTAGCAAAAAGGCTCGTTCTTTTGGAAAATAAATGCTTAGATACAACTTTTCATTGATTTTATCCGTTGGAAAGAGCACCGTAGTGAAGCCCTTTACACGTTGATTTTTGGTAGTATAGGTCGCATTTAAGCCATTAAACTTTAGGGGTGTGCCTTCTTCTAATGTTATTGTAAATTGATATTTCTTTGGAAGTTCTTGGCGTTTTAGTTCGGTTAATATAACAGAATCAAGTAATGCTAAATTGATTCGCTGTTGGGGCTTATTGTATACATTCTCTTTAAATGCTTGAAGCATTAATTCATTCATGAATTTTGCTTTTTTAAAAATGTGTTGCAAGAGTTTTTGATTAAGGTGTATTGTAATATTCTCTGATGCTTGAGTATTACCGTTTTTGGAGGATGAAACGAAATCTTGCAATTGACGAACATCCTTAATTAATGTTGTTTGTTCTGTTCTAACCCCAGAAAGCGTATCACGAGTGGAACCTTTAATAACCAAATAGGGTTCTATTCTATTATTAATAACAATACTGGTGTCATTAATGGATATTTGTTGGTTTGAAGCCAACATGCCTTCGAATTCACGTTCAATGATTTTTTTGTATTGAGCACTAAAATCCTGACGAATAATAGCGTTATATCGTTGATTATCTACCAACTTTTCATGAATATAACCAATCCTCTCAACCGCACGAACCGCCTCATTATTAAAGCTGGATTTTTTTTGACTATACAATTGAATTAATTGAAATAGCTCATACATTCCAAGCACCCCCACCAAGACAATAGCAGATGTAGTCAGAAACTTAATACGTACTTTATTTATCACAACAAGGCACTAAGTTCTGCATGAAAAAAACAAATGTAAAGCCTGTTAACTTTTTTTAAGATTATCGTACCAGTGTAACGTGCCCTGTGAACTGCATCATTTTATCTACATCTGGCATTTTTATATTGATGAAATACGTGTAAACCCCCGGTTGAGCATCTAATCCTTCTACCCCAAAAGAACCATCCCAACCTACTTCCAAGTTATTGGTTTCAAAAACTACCTCACCCCAACGGTTGTAAATTAACATATTATAGTTATACGGATCAAACCCGACAGGAAAGAGAGGTCTAAATGTTGGGTTAAATGGGTCTCCATCTGGTGTAAAGGCATTTGGAATATAATACAAGCCTCCAACTTGAGCACCAATTGAGATTTCGGTACTGTCTGCACATCCAAACGCTGTAGAAACAGTTAATGACACCGTATAGCCTGCTTGCGTTCCAATAAACATATGAGAGGGAGAAAATTCTGTTGATGTCTCTCCATCACCAAAACTCCAGAAATAATTAATACCCCCAATGCTAGAATTGGTAAACTCCACCGACTGTGAGGATTCTGTAAATACCGCCACAGAAGATGAAAATTCCGCTGTTGGAAATCCTTCTGTACAAACCGCCCCCAACATCGACGCACTATCAATACATCCGTTTAAGGTTCCTACTACAAAAATAGAGTAGCATCCTCCTGCTGTATACAAATTTTGGATAGAAGCTCCGGATCCAGAAAAATTATTGGTTGACGTCCACTGATATGTCGTTGCAGGATTTGGGGAGTCAATCGACATGGTAACATTTAGTGGAATACAGCCCCATGTCGTGTCTAAACTGAAATCCATAAGCGGTAAAGGCTTGATGGTAACAATACCATTGGCTAAATTGCTTAAACAATTATTCAGCACATATTGAGCTTGATATGTCGTTGATGCAAGTGGAGCAACGGTAATGGTGTTTGTGGTCTCATTCGTAGGCGTCCATAAAAATGTGCCGCCAGGTAAATTTGGAACTGCGGTTAATGTTCCTGTTTCTCCATAACACATAGTCAAGGGTGCTATCGATAACACAGGGACGGGATTTACGGTAACGGTCCCTGAAGCCTGAGCAATACAGCCCGTTAAGGTGTAGGTAACGGAGTACGTGGTTCCCGGCAATCCTGGGTTAACGTTTATTGATTGCGTTGTTTGATTATTAGACCATAAAAATGTACCCCCAGGTAAATCTGGTGTTGCTGTAAGTATGGTTGTATCTCCATTACAAATCGTATCACTATTTACAGCAACGGTAGGCGTTGGATTTACAGTTACTACCGCTGAATCTGAGGCAGAACATCCGTTCCAAGTATAAGAAGCCGAATAAGTAGTTGTTTGCATCGGATTAACCGTAATTGAATTGGTGTTTTGTCCTGTATTCCAAGCAATAACACCCCCGGCAGGTGACGTTGTCGCAACCAGCGTAGTCGATTGCCCGGTACAAATTGTAGCGGGGTTCATTGAAATCGTAGGTGTAGGCGCAACCGTCGTTGTAATCGATGAGGTATTAGTGCACCCCTGGGCGTTTGTAACTGTAACGGTAAATGTTCCTGCCGTAGTTATACCCACAGAAGCATTTGTTCCCAGGCCGTTATCCCATGCATACGTTCCGCCACCATTTGCTGTTACATTTATTACCGGTGCATTACAATCAATATTCGTAGTTCCTGTATTGTTCGTAATCGATGCCACCGGGGTAGGATTTACGACTACTTGT
>CANHSL010000104.1 GCA_947463385.1 Flavobacteriales bacterium | reverse complement strand
TGTTAATACATCGGACTCCGAAGGAGTCCCAGTTCTTACCAAAAGGATCCCGATATACACCTACAAGCGAGATTTGGTTGGACTCCGAATGGAGTCGCCTTATATGGATTATGATTTCTTGCTGAATACATTCGACTCCGAGGGAGTCGCTTCTTAGCGAATTGGGGATTCTTTGTGTAAAATTTGGGACTCCGGAGGAGTCCTATATTTTACCAAAAGGAAACCGAAATAAATCGACCCCTTCGGAGTCGTACCTATTTTTCAAGAATCCAATCAAACAAATAATCCTGATTATGATCAACCTCAAACATGCTGAGAAATTCTTGATATTCTCTCTTAAACGTTTTAACCGCGTGATGTTGTTTTTGATTTTCTATATATCGCTTCACATTATCCAACGAAGACTGACTGTAAGAAAATGCGCCAAAACCATGTTGCCATTGAAATTTGGTGCGAACATAACCTTTTACAGTAATAAATTCAGTGCTCGATTTTTTGATTTCTCTTACCAAATCCGATATACAACAGGTAGGCTTCATAATAAATAGAATGTGAATATGATCTGGCATTCCATTAATCGCGATAGGAAGCTGGCCCTTGTTTTGAATAACACCATTAATATACTTGTAAAGCTCAGTTTCCCAGGATTCATTTATCAAAGATTGTCGATATTTTACCGCGAAAACGAGGTGAATATATATTTGAGAATAGGTATTTGGCATAGCTCTTAAACAACATTTTTTATTTTTTATTTTTCGTTGTTTAGGTTTTGTATGGTTCGACTCCGCTGGAGTCGTCTCTTTTGAGATCGATTCTTTGTTAATACATCGGACTCCGATGGAGTCCTACTTCTTACCAAAAGGACCCCGATATACAACTACACCAACGAGGTTTAATTCGACTCCGATGGAGTCGCCTCTTTTGAGATCGATTGTTTGTTAATGTGGTGGACTCGGAAGGAGTCTAGATCTTACCAAAAAGTGCGATTTTGTTCGACTCCGCCGGAGTCGTCTCTTTTGAGATCGATTCTTTGTTAATACATCGGACTCCGATGGAGTCCAGATTCTAACCAAAAAGATCCCAATTGACACCTACGCCAGCGAGATTTGGTTGGATTCTTTGTGAAATGTTTGGGACTCCGAAGGAGTCCTATATTTTACCTAATGGAAACCGAATTAAATCGACTCCTTCGGAGTCGTACATTTCGCATGATGCCTTCCTTTCACAAATGCAACATATCGCTAATTCATATCCAATTAAAATCCCCGCCTATCCGCTGCATCATTGGTGATTTTACCAAGCTTTTTATCCATCATTTCAATCGATAATTCAAACGGATCATAGCTAAATGTACCTTCGTAGGATGGACAACAGTGGGCATCTTCATACACCCAAAGCGCATAGCGGCCATTGATCGTTCGCGTCATTGATTCATAAAATATATTTACATCCGTAATATCGATCGTTTTCTCGCCAAGACGGTTGGAATAAATGGTAGCTTCGATATATTCTTCTATTTGTAGACTGATTCGTTTATTAGTCAGTAACATGCTATCCTTATGAAACAAGAACATCGCAAAATCTGAATCAGTTCCATTTCCTCCAACGCAGTTAACCGCCGGAAAATAACAAAGTAACTCCTCTGTTCCATCCTCATTTAAGTCTGAGCTTAATTCCTTCACCGGTTGCATTCCGTAATAATAATTTGGATTCTCCTCAATCCATATATCGTATCGCCTTTTGCACGGAGGACCTACCTCACCGTTTATCAATAATTCTGCTTTCCATTTCTTGATTTCCTGTTTTACGGAAGCTTTTGGAATTGAACACGCTTTTTTATTCGCCTTGCATGCACTGCATGAAAAAATAAGCAATAAACACCCTATGCTGTAACTTAATAACTTTGACATAATAAAGTTGTTTTTATATAATCGATTCGCTCTTTTATTTCAGACACCTCTCTTCCCAACACGGTCACATGACCCATTTTCCGGAAAGGTTTAGTAGTTGATTTACCGTACAAATGCACATACACTCCGGGTAAGGATAATACTTCTTCGAGCCCTTCATAAACTGCAGGTCCTTCATGCCCCGGTGAACCTAAAATATTCAGCATAGCACCTGGCATAATCAAGCGTGTGTCTCCCAATGGCAAATTCAAAATTGCTCTCAAATGCTGCGCAAACTGCGAGGTATAGCAACATTCAATGGTGTGATGTCCGGAATTGTGTGGCCGTGGAGCAATTTCATTGACCAATAACTCGCCAGATTTGGTAAGAAAGAACTCTACCGCTAACAAACCTACCATGTCTAAGGTTGAAATCACATGCTTGGCAATTTCCTGAGCCTTGGCCGCTATTTCTTTAGAAATGGCTGCAGGTGAAAACTGAAATTCCACCAAATTTGCTTCCGAATTGAATTCACATTCCACCGCATCAAAGGTCTTGACTTCACCGTCTTCATTTCGAGCTACAATCACCGACAATTCTTTTTCGAAGGGAATCAAGGCCTCAATCACCGAAGGTTCCGTAAATCGATTTTCCCAATCTGATTGGGTCCGAATGATTTTCACGCCCTTTCCGTCATACCCTCCAACTCGCATTTTTTGAACAAATGGAAATTCCATTGGAGCCTGTAATCCACTTGCGTCAGTTACTAACTGAAAGTCAGCGGTTGGTATCTGATTCCTAGTATAGAATTCTTTTTGTACCCCCTTATCTCGAATTAATTCCAGTACTCGAGGTTGCGGATAAACCTTTTTCCCAAGTTTTTCCAATTCATAGAGCGCTTCAATTGATACATTTTCAATTTCCACGGATATTAAGTCGAATGCTGCACCGAAATCAAGTACTGTTTGCTTATCGGTAATCGAACCTTTAGTAAATCCATGGGCAATTTTGGCACAAGGTGCATCCAAATCATTTTCTAAGCAATGAATTTCAACATCCAAGTCAATCGCCTCTTGAATCAACATTCGACCTAATTGTCCGCCACCTAGTAAGCCAATCTTTTTATTCATGCTAAACACCCAATTTATCACAAAGATAGCCATTCAAGCGCTTGTAATCCTATCTAGGTTTTTGCTTTTTTAGTACCTTTGTATGAATTACATCATGGAACATATTCAAATACACGATAAAACGTTCATTCCATATTTAAGTCAAACGGACATTCAAGAGGCCGTTGATACCTTAGCGCAGCGAATTAATACAGATTACCAAGGGAAAGATCTAATATTCCTTTCCGTCTTAAATGGTGCGTTTATGTTTACTTCCGACTTAATGAAAGGAATCACACTTCCTTGTGAAATTTCGTTTATGAAAGTTAGTTCCTATGCGGGAACAGAATCTACGGGACGCGTAGATGAATTAATTGGTTTAACCAGTGCCGTAAAGGATCGTCATGTGATTATTATTGAGGACATTGTGGACACCGGAATTACGATTGATAAAGTGATTAAATTACTTAAGATGGAACAGCCATCCTCTATCGAAGTCTGCGCTACCTTATTCAAAAAAGAGGCGCACCTCGGGCAACATCCTCCAAAATATTTTGGGTTTGAAATTCCAAATAAATTCGTTGTCGGATATGGCTTAGACTACGATCAATACGGAAGAAACTTACCAGCAATTTACCAAGTCAAATCTTAGAAACTCATGTTAAACATTGTATTATTTGGCCCTCCAGGGGCAGGAAAAGGCACACAATCTGAACGACTAATCGAACGCTATGGATTAATTCATTTATCTACGGGTGATATCTTTCGGTATCATTTAAAAAATGAAACAGAATTAGGGAAACTTGCACAAACTTTTATGGACCAAGGTCATCTTGTTCCTGACGAAGTTACCATCAACATGTTGAAAGACGAGGTACTGAAACAAACGGACCCAAAAGGTTTTATTTTCGATGGATTTCCCAGAACGAATCCACAAGCACATGCTTTAGACACCTTGTTAAAGGAATTAAACACCTCAATCACTGTAATGCTAGGATTAGAGGTAGAAGAAGAAGAACTTAAAGCTCGATTAACCAATCGTGCCATAAGCAGTGGACGCGCAGATGATGCCGACCCTGAAATAATTGCTAACCGAATTGCCGTATATAACCGTGAAACCGCACCTGTAAAGGAATTCTATGCAGCACAGGATAAATACATGGCAATTGATGGAATCGGCACCATAGATTCCATAACCGAGCGGCTATATTCCGCAATTGATTCAAGAAAATAATGGCTTCAGACAATTTCGTTGATTACGTTAAAATCCATACTAAATCAGGTAACGGCGGAGGCGGTTCAACCCACTTTAGAAGAGAAAAATATATACCTAAAGGTGGTCCTGACGGCGGAGACGGCGGAAGGGGTGGACACATTATTGTTAAGGGCAATAAACAGCTTTGGACGCTACTCCATTTAAAATACAACAAACACATCAAGGCTGACCATGGAGTGCATGGTTCTGGGCAATTAAAAACGGGTGCACAAGGAAAAGACAATTACATAGAAGTGCCACTGGGAACGATAGCCAAAGATGCGGAGACGGGTGAAGTATTATTTGAGATCACAGAGGACGGGGAAGAACGAATCATTGAACGTGGCGGACGTGGTGGACTCGGAAACAACCACTTTAAATCACCAACGAATCAAACGCCAAGATTTGCACAACCTGGCGAGTCCGGAATGGAAGGGTGGAAGATTTTAGAATTAAAAATACTTGCAGATGTTGGTTTGGTAGGATTTCCAAATGCGGGTAAAAGCACCTTACTTTCGGTACTTTCTGCCGCTAAGCCAGAAATTGGGGATTATCCATTTACTACCCTTAGACCGAATCTAGGGATCGTATCTTACCGTGACCATCGATCCTTTGTGATGGCAGATATTCCTGGGATTATTGAGGGAGCACATGAGGGCAAAGGCCTTGGATTGCGCTTCCTTAGACACATTGAACGGAATTCTGTGTTGCTATTCATGATTCCTGCAGACAGCGACGACATTAAAAAAGAATACAAGATCCTATTGAAGGAGCTTAAAAAGTATAATCCGGAATTGGTGCATAAGACACGCATGTTAGCCATTACCAAAAGCGATATGTTGGATGAGCTTATGATGAAACAAATGGCCAAATTACTCCCGAAAGATCTGCCTGTTTGCTTTATCTCCGCAGTAGCACAAACGGGATTGTCTGAATTGAAAGATATGGTTTGGAAAGCCCTGAATGAATGATCGAATGGCTTGAGCATATAGATCAAGAACTTTTGCTCCTCATCAATGGTTGGCACTCCCCCTTATTCGACGTAATATGTTGGAACCTAAGTAAGGCCATCAGTTTAGTTCCATTTTACGTGATAACCTTATATTTTCTCATTAAAGACTACGCGCTTAAAAAATCGTTGGTGCTATTGGGTTTTATGTTAGTCACACTAAGCATAACAGACATTGTTTCAACACAAGTCTTTAAAGAAGGAGTCAAGCGCTATCGCCCTTCTCATCACTTAACGGTAGGACCGAAAGTACATCTTTACGAAGAACGTCCCGGTGTATTCTATCGCGGTGGACAATATGGGTTCTTTTCCTCCCATGCAGCGAATTTAGCCGGATTCATATGTTTTCTTTATCCCTGGTTCGTTGAAAAACGCAGGTACTGGAACTATATCTTACTCGGAATAGGTATCCTGGTTTGCTATAGCAGAATGTACCTTGGGGTTCATTATCCCAGTGATATATTAGCGGGGATGTTGTTTGGCGCATTGGTTGGCTGGAGTATTCGAGTAATTTCAAGAAAATTTGTATCGCTATGAATTGGTTGCTTGTATTTATTGGCGGTGGGATGGGCAGCATGCTCCGTTACTTCATTGCTCAACAGCTGGTACAATCAAAGCATTTCCCTTGGGCCACCTTAGTAAGCAACGTTCTTGCTACAGCCCTGCTTGCCTTGTTGGTAGTTTTCCTTAAATCAGGAGACAAACCTGCGTGGTTGTTACCATTGATTGGGGTTGGATTTTGCGGAGGATTTAGCACCTTCAGTACCTTTTCGGCCGAGAATGTTCAGTTATTTGAGCAAGGACAATGGGCGCTGCTTGCAGTTAATATAATACTCTCCCTTGGTGCAGGTTTTGGGGTGTTTTTGATGGTGGGGAGGTTGAGATAGCATCAAAATCAAGGGATTTATGTGCATAATGAGTTGACATATATCTTGATAAGATTTATTATAATACTACAGCGATTCGCTTAAGCCATCATGGAATAATATTAAACTCTATTGCTGTTAATAAAATCCCAGTTATATTATTTTGTATTGTAATTTGTTTGCCTGCGTTTAACCATATTGGGAAAACTATGTTGGAAGAGTAACACTAGCCGAATTAGTTGCCGGGCACGTATAGAGGACCGATAAATTAGCAGGTTGGGCTGAGTAAGTCAAAGACTCTATATTCAAATAAGGCTGTAAGGTATATACGCATGTGCAATTTCCATTAGGACAATTTGATGATTGTAAAGGTGTGTTTATGGAAACAGATTGGGTTGTTAATGATTCGATTTTTAATACTTTATTTGCAGGTACGGTATACGTATTACCCGGAGTGAGGTTGATAACTTGAGAGAATTGAAGATTACCCTGGGACAAACTTCCTTTGGAATTAACCAACAACATGATCAAAAATATTGCTTTTAAATAAATCAACTTATTCATGCTATACTTTTTGAGGATTTTATTATTGTCATAACCACAATTGTTGAATCAAAAGTATAAGCTTTTGTGATTCACGTTGTCTAATAAAAAAACTTAATCCAACTTAATCATATGTTTATTCTGCTTTACTTTTCGAATTTGGCTAATTTTAATTTACATAATTGTTATGCCAAAACCCTCCTATCCTCTTGCCGAATATTTAGTGCACGGTCTGAAATGGATGATTGAATCACATTGCAATTTCCGTCTTTTTAATAAAGCAAATTGTGAAAAATTGAGTCTTTTAGTATTCAATAAAACCCAAACTTCTGTTTCCGGAAATACCCTTTACCG
>CANHSL010000103.1 GCA_947463385.1 Flavobacteriales bacterium | reverse complement strand
CATGATGAAGACCCGGTTGACTTACCGTATCGCTTACCTGCGTTGCTTGCTAAAATGGGCGTCTTGTTTTGCTTGCAGAACGAAGGTGGAATGGAGGCTATGAACACCAGGAACCTACCGTTTTTGGCAGGAACTGCTATGGCCTATGGCTTAACGGAAGATCAAGCACTGGAGGCGATTACCATTAATTCTTGTAAAATAATGGGCATCGATCAAAAATTCGGAAGCATCGAACTGGGTAAATCTGCTACTATATTCGTTTCAAAAGGCCCAGCATTGGACATGAAAACCAATCAGGTGACCACTGTACTTTTAAACGGGAAAATCCAAACTTCGGTGAACTTTCAAGAAGCCCTATACCTCAAGTATAAGGCTAAATATAATTCCAATACTACCGATTAAAACGGCAGGTCGTCTGATTCCTCAGCAGCTGATTCTAATGGACTTTGCGTTGAACTTGGACTAGAAATACCAAAATCACTCATACCGCTCGGTGCGGCAGAAGGAGCTTGACCTGAAGATGGTTCAATTCTCCATGCTTCAATGGAATTAAAATACTTGATTTCTCCTTGGGGACTGGTCCATTCCCGTCCGCGAATGTTAATGGCAACATCTACCATGTCATTCACCTTGAATTGATCCAATAAACTGCACTTGTCGCGAGTAGCTTGGAGAAGAATATGTTGTGGATAATCACTGTCTAACCCATCAGTAACTACGAATTCTCGTTTAGAAAATTTTTCAGTTACCTGTTGTGTTGGATGAATTAATTTGATTCGGACGTTAGTTAATTTAAGCTGATTCATATCGATTTGTTAATGATTAAAACTTAGAAGCGTTAACCACGCTTCGGTTAATTTATTTGCTGTTAATAATTCTTTTGCTCGTTCATGTAAAGCACGCTCTAAGTTTGCCGCATCATCTACATGCGTCATAAAAAGGTCACTTAATTCCGTGAGCTTGTATTCGTTCACCTCCGTTTCGTCGGGCAGATTTTCTATCCCAGCCAAACGTGCTAAGTCACTTACCGATAATACGCTGCTTTTTAGTAAGTCAGCTGGAAGTGCATCATATCCAATGCCGCATGTAGTAATCGGCTTTTTAATTTCAAACATACTGTTCGCATCGGCACGACAATACCAATCGCCTCCCATGCGGGAAACTAGGTCGATTTTGTGCGCATCAATTTGATTGTTCTCATCCAAAATGGACTCATCAATGTGCATTCGTACAACTTCACAAATAATCAAATTACCGGCACCTCCTTCCGTACCCAATTCAATAACTTGATTAACCTTGCACTCAAATTGTACCGGGGATTCTTTCACTCGAAAGGGTTTAACCAGTTCGGAGGCAATCGGAGTGAGTCCAGCCTTTTCAAACTCGCTGATTCCAGTGGCATACGGAGAACTTGCCAAACTAACTTGCTCAACAATGCTGTAGGTAACCACATTTATAACTACTTCAGGATGGGCTTTCACATTGTTGTATGTATCCTTCAACGAATTGGTTCGTCCTGAACGAGCTGGCGAGAAAATTAATATCGGTGGATTCGCACTAAATACATTGAAAAAACTGAAAGGCGCTAAATTCTTTTCCCCGTTTAGGTCAATCGTTGAAGCTAAAGCAATAGGCCTCGGGCCAACCGCTCCAAGTAAATAATGATGCAATTTTTGCACCGTGATATCTGCGGGAGAAATACTTAACATGAACAACAAAATTAATAACAAATTTGGGTCATTATCTATTGATTCAGGTTTGTTATTCACAATTTAATTTAATTTTACATCACGTATGAATGCTAGAGTTTTATTCTTTTTTACAGCGCTTTATTGCATGTGTTCTCATGTTTTGTTGGCTCAAAATTTAAAGGATGAGGAGGGTAAAAAACATGGAAAATGGGTTGTTAAGGGAAAGGATCGCCCAAAATCAGGGTATGCATCTAATGCCATTATAGAAGAAGGTACATATCATCACGGGCGCAAAACTGGCGTATGGATTAAATACAATAAGGATGGTAAAACCGTCAAACTAAAAGGGAATTATGTGAATAACAGACCCAATGGAAACTACACACGCTATTTTTCAAACGGTAAAGTAAAAGAAAAAGGATCCTTTGGCGATAATACGTTTTCAGGAGAGTTGATTCGGTACCATGAAAATGGAACAGTAGCGTATCAAGCCACCTTTGATGACGATGGGAAAGAATCGGGAACGGTGAAGCACTATTACGAGAATGGACAATTAGAGGCTTCTTATGGCCTGAAAAAAGGGAAGGTTGAAGGACTTTACACGCAGTATAATGAAGATGGGTCGGTTCGCTTGTCTTGCAAGTTTAGCGGGGGTAAAGTTACCGAAACGGTTAAGAAACAACCAGTTAAAGTTAAGGATACCCATACAGAACCAGAATCAAATGAACCACCGCCCGTGGTAACCAATCCCATCACCAAAGGGGTTACCTTCTTTTCTGAAGGATATAATAAAGTTTATAATGAAAATGATGAAATTTGGTTAGATGGAAACTTTAAGGCCGGGCAATTGTATGACGGTAAAGTCTACATATATAGCGACGACGGAATTCTAAAGAAAATTAAAATTTATAAAGAGGGGAAATTTCACTCCTTGGGACAACTTTAAACTTAGATAATTATGAAAGCTTATGTTTTTCCTGGGCAAGGCGCCCAATTTAGCGGAATGGGAAAAGAGTTATTTGATGCACGTGCTGATGCACGTAAATTATTTGATCGTGCCAATGAAGTACTCGGTTTTGATATCGCAAGCATCATGTTTGAAGGGTCAGATGAAGCCTTAAAACAAACAAATGTTACGCAGCCCGCAATCTTTATTCATTCAACTATTTTAGCGGCATGCTTAGGGGATTCGTTTAAACCAGATATGGTAGCAGGTCATTCCCTTGGTGAATTTTCTGCCCTGGTAGCCAATAAAACCTTAAGTTTTGAGGATGGCTTGCGTTTGGTTAGCGCCCGCGCAACAGCCATGCAAAAAGCCTGTGACCTAACCCCATCCACCATGGCAGCTATCCTTGGATTGGAAGATCATGTGGTTGAAGAGATTTGCAGCAGCATTGATGGGGTAGTAGTACCCGCAAATTATAATTGCCCCGGACAATTGGTCATTTCAGGTGAGTTAAAAGCCGTTGAAGAAGCGTGTGCAAAACTCACCGAAGCAGGAGCTAAACGAGCCTTAATATTGCAGGTTGGTGGCGCATTTCACTCACCGCTCATGGAGCCGGCACGTGCAGAATTAGCTTCCGCTATTGAATCCACACAGTTTAATGCACCGATTTGCCCCATTTATCAAAATGTTAACGCGCTTCCGGTTACCGACCCTTCCCTGATAAAAGCAAATTTATTAGCGCAACTTACCGCGCCTGTGAAATGGACTCAAATTATGGTGGCAATGAATGATCATGGGCTTTCTGAAGTGATCGAGGTTGGGCCAGGAAAGGTACTTCAAGGACTTTTCAAGAAAATCAACCGCGAGTTACCCGTTTCTTCTGCAACTATAGGTTAGCTTATTTGTTTTTTTTCGTTACCTTTCTAATCAAAATTTAGAAAATATGAAAAAAACCCTAACCCTATTAGCGAGTATTTTGGTGTCACAACTATTCGCACAATCAGCGCTCGGAGATGCCATTGGAACCGTATTGGATTCGGATTCAAAACAACCGATGGAATACGTAAAAGCGTTTATACTTGATCAAGGAAAGAAATACCAAGCCATTACGGATAAAGACGGTCGATTTAGAATTTCTGCAATTCCAGCAGGTAAGTATAATGTGTTTTTGGTATTCGGTAGAGATACTTCCCAAAATTACTTGGTTGATATCCCAATAGAATCCTATGGAAATATAGGTTCCGTTGAATTTAAACCGAAAGGCGTAATGAAGGATGAAATTGTTGTTAAAGAACGCTTACGCTTGCGAATGGGGGAATTACCAACACCGGAATTAACCGAAAAGGACATCAAGCATAACCCCAATAAATTCAGTGTGGCTACCATGGCTACCCAAATGTCTTCTGAGATTAAAATGGCAGATGATGGTGAGTTGATGTTTCGTGGCGCACGAAAAGGGGATATGATTTATGTGTTAGACGGCGTTAAATTACAGGATGTTTACAACGTGCCCAGCTGTTCAATCAATCGCATGATGGTCTACACGGGTGGATTACCTGCAAAATATGGCGATACCTTAGGTGGAGCAATCGTTGTAGAAACGTATGGATACTTTGACTTACTGCGTCAACGAGCAGATTAATATAAAATCTCCCAAAGAAATAGTCCTTTAGCGGGGACCGATAAAGCTGCCTCTTGGCGGCTTTTTTTTGCTAGAATGATTGGAATTGCTTCCGGTTCAATATTCCCGATTCCAACTTCCATTAACGTACCCACCATGGCGCGTACCATGTTGCGCAAAAAACGATTGGCACTTACTTCAAAAACATAACCCTCATCGGTTTCTTCCCAGAACGCATTAAAAACTTCGCATAGGGTTGATTTTACGTCGGTATCGCCTTTGGCAAAGGAGGCAAAATCCAATTGTCCGATTAAATGGGAGCAAGCCATGTTCATTGCTTCTACCGATAACTTTCGCTCGTAAACCCAGCAAAATCGATCATTAAACGGTGATTTTTCTTTCGCGATAAAATATCGATAGGTACGTTTTTTAGCGTCAAAACGTGCGTGTTGTTCATTGTAAAACGCATCAATGATTTTAATGTCATTTGGCAGCATTTTATTGAGCTTATATCGCAGTTCAGACAGGTTAAAAGCCGGAAGTTCAACATGAAAAAAATACTGCTTGGCATGAACACCAGTATCCGTTCTTCCACAGCCCACAATACCTATTGGCTTATTCCCATTAAGTTTAGTAAGAGCATCTTCTATTGTACCTTGAACCGTTGGCGCATTGGGTTGAATTTGCCAACCACAATATCCGGTGCCATCGTAAGCTATTTCGAAAAAAACACCTTCGTTTTTCATCAAGCAAAGTTCTACAATTTTTTAATAGGCAACGCAACTAGGTTGTGCTCGTTTAAGTTTTTTAGAGAATAGCACAATAATTTTGATTATTAGTGTAACTTTACGAAGCGATAGATAGTATAACTTTTTGGCTTAATTCTACTCAATGACAGGGAGAATACTCGGATTCATTTTTATTTTAATTTCTGCCCAGGTTTACCTTGGACAGTGTTTGCTTGCTCCAAACATCGATTCGTTGGATCAGCCAACTTGTTCAAATCAGTACGGTGTTATTTATCTTTCAGGCCTTCCAAGCACAGGTTGGACGGTAAATTCAATTCCTGCAGGATTTACTCAAACGGGTGTAGGTACAATCGCCGCAATTTCTGGCTTAACGCCAGGTACTGCATTTTCTTTTCAATACGTAAATGCGATCGCAGGGTGTAGCTCTCCAGCAACGTCTAGTGTAAATATTAATGTTGTTCCGAGTGTACCGGCAACGCCGATCGCTGGAATGGTTACTCAACCAACCTGTGCCGTAGCAACGGGTAATGTCGCAATTTCAAATTTACCCAACACAGGTGGATGGACAATAACTGCTTATGGGAATTCTCCAGCAACAACCTTTGTGCAATCAGGCGTTGGTATAACGACCTCTTTCACTGGATTGCCAGTTAATTCATATTCGTTTACAGTTACAAACCTCAATAATGGGTGTGTTTCTGCAAATTCAAATACGGTTTTTGTAAATAATCCCATTCCGCCATCTGCTCCTGTAGTTGACTCTGTGGATCATCCAACCTGTCTTTCAGCGCAAGGAATTGCTTTTTTGAGTGGCCTCCCTATGTCTGGTACTTGGACCTTACTTATTACCCCAGGAGGAACAACCCAAACGGGAACAGGAACTACAACTTCCGTTGTTGGTTTGAGTCCGTCTACCAATTACACCTTTGTCGTAGTGAATGCAGCGAGTTGTACGTCAGCAGTTAGTAGCATTGCATCCATTAATGCCGCGTTAGCGATTCCAACGGTTCCCGCCGCTACAACAACGCAACCTACTTGCCCACTGCCTACAGGAATGCTTACCGTTACTTCCCCACTTGGTGCCGGGTTTACATACGCGCTAAACAATGGTCCAACACAATCAAGCCCGACCTTTATGAGTTTAGTTGGGGGTAATTATACGCTAACAGTTACTTCCGTAAGCTCTGGATGTTCTGCCTCCAATCCAACCGCTTTTGTAATTAATCCCACGCCACAGCCACCCGCTATTAGCATCAGTTACGTGAACAATGTAACCTGTTTCGGAGCGGCAAACGGTTCTGCAGCCGTTCAAGTGGATTCCTTAGGAACACCACCCTTTGTGTTTTCTTGGTCTCCAATTGCTGTAGCCAATGATACCGTAACCGGATTAGCACCAGGCAACTATAATATCGTTGTGGTTGATGCGGCCAATTGTGTTGTTGTTCAAGGAATCACCATTACGGAACCAACGGCCTTACTAATCAGCGCGGATTCGACCCCTGTCAATTGTGCAACAGGTGTTCTTGGAACGATGGATGTTACGGTAAATGGCGGAACGGGTCCATATTCATACCTTTGGCAGCCAACGAATGAAATAACGGACAGTATTTCAGGACTGAATGTAGGTAGCTATTCTGTGATTGCGTTAGATGCGAATGGATGTCAAATTAGTGCATCTGGCACCATAGGTATCGTTAATACCCTGCCTGTTTCTATTGTTCCTGGCGATACGGTAATCAATCCAGCCACTTCTTTTATTGCGAATGCCTACGGAGGTACTGTGTATGCTTGGACTCCGTCAGAAGGGCTTTCATGTGATGATTGTGTGAATCCATCGGTTGCTCCTGATTCGAGTATCGTTTATTATTTACAATCCTCAGATAATAATGGATGTCAGGGTGAGGATTCACTTGTTGTTACTGTTAAGTTGCTTTGCGGAGAGTTTTTTGTACCAACGATTTTTAGTCCAAACGGAACTGGTCCATCTGAAAATAATACCCTCAAAGTATTTGGTAAAAATGTATGCGTGAAAGACTTTGGATTTAT
>CANHSL010000102.1 GCA_947463385.1 Flavobacteriales bacterium | reverse complement strand
CAGTCTGTCCTCGTTGGCCGCTTGAGTATCTCCCCAACAATTTCGAGCCGATGGAGGGATTCGAACCCCCGACCAGCTGATTACAAATCAGCTGCTCTGGCCAACTGAGCTACATCGGCAATTATTGGTAATCACGAAATAAAGAACATTCCCGTTAAATTTCGGATTGCAAATGTACAAAGCTTTTTTTTATTGAAAAAATTTTTCATCATTTTTTTGAGTTTTATTCACTTTCCAATGAGTTTGCGTTCCGTTTTATACCTTTACCCTCACCATTATGAAGACAATTCTTGTTTGTGTTACCTCAGATTTAGCAACTGACAATCGGATATTACGCCATTGTGAGCTCATGCATCAAATGGGCTTTAGGGTACATTTAATTGGCAGAATACTTCCGTGGAGCCCCCCCATGCCAGTACTTCCCTACCCTGTTCACAGGGTGAAACTCCCATTTTTAAAAGGGCCTCTTTTCTACCTGAGTTATCAATGCTGGCTTTTCTTCTTCTTACTATTTAAAAAAGCAGATATAATTTGGGCAAATGACCTGGATACCGTGTTACCGTGTTTCTTAGTTAGCAAACTTCGGCGCCATATGTTTGTAGTGGATTCTCATGAACTGTTTACAGAAGTACCGGAACTTAGTAAGGCTCCCATAAAAAAGTCAATCTGGAAGTTCATTGAAAAACACCTTGCAGTAAAGGCGAACATATTTATCACGGTAAATCAATCGTTAGCTGGAATCTTTCATGAAAAATACGGAATCGATCCAAAGGTAGTCCGTAATGTTCCTAAACGAGTTGAACTAGCCAGCGCACATACGAAAAACCGAATAGGTATTCCCGAAGGCGACCTTGTGGTGGTTATTCAGGGGTCAGGGATTAACAAAGGAAGAGGCTTAGATGAAACGATTCAAGCCATAAGCGGATTAAGCGATGTGAGCTTATTAGTAATCGGTGGTGGTGATGCTATTGACGAGGCGAAACAAAAAACAATAGCCCTTGGAATCCAATCAAAGGTTCACTTTATTGCGCGTGTTCCCTATCTAGAAATGATGCAATACACGCAAATGGCCACCATTGGGCTTGCCTACGATGCGGATCCCTGTTTGAATTTTTATTACGCGCTACCCAATAAAATTTTCGACTATTTTCAGGCGGGAATTGCTGTCATAAGCGGTCCTCAACCTGAAATTTCAGGATTAGTATCTACCTATGAATGCGGGTATCTGATGAAGCAAATTTCTCCTGAATCAATTCGTTGGGCGATTGCTTTCTATCAAAAACATCCGGCACTACTTGCCACGCACCAACGAAATTCCAAGAAAGCTTCCGAAACAGAGCATTGGGACCTTGAAAAAAAGGCACTTGAAGCCATCCTTCAAGACTTATGATTTTTCTCACGCAGTAGCTGATCCAGCAGGTATAACTTATAAAAATCAAATCCAAAAATAATTCCCAACGAACGTCCCGCTTTAAGTCGGTTTAAAAGAACGGGAACACCAATAAAAGCAGTCAACCTCATCAATCCCAATAAACCATATTTTTTCAATGTAGCGTGAACGCTGAGTAAGCGAACGTGGGCAATAAATGCCTTTCGGTTCGACGCATAGTCAATACACTTACAAAGGTTACGAATCGCTTCCTCGGTCTTTGCTAAAAAAGCCTCATTCGAATCCAGTATGGCATTTCTTACGGGATTGTCTAGGTGATGGGTATGAAAGCCATTCATCCGCAACTCAAACCCAAATAAGGTGTCTTCATGCCCATAGCCAGACAACTTCTCATTGAACAAGACCTTATCAAATACTGACTTACGAATAAGCACATTGTTTGTTTTGAATCCTCCCCCATTGCGGTTGCGTTCTTCTATGGTTTTACTTTCTCGGATTGTACTGACTTTCCATCGCAAAAAATGGGAAGCAGGGGGTTGCTCGATTTGATATATACTACCACCATACGAAACACTAACGGCATCATTTTGTGCAATTTCTAACCAATTCGAAATAAAGTTCGATGAAATAACTTCTGAATCCCCGTCTAAGAATAAGATAGCTTGACCTTGCGCCGCCTGAACCAATACGTTTCTGGTACTTGCTCTACCAAGATTTTTTGTATTCCGAATAAACCGTACTTCATGGAATTCGGATGGATTAGTTACAATTGGAGAAGGGGAACAATCATCGCAAACAACAATTTCGACTTCACCCGAAACGGATTCTAGCTGATTTTGTAATGCAATGAGTAAGGCATCTACATTACAGTGATAGGCTGGAATGCAAATGCTGAGCATTATGCCATGGTATTCGGCGTACCAAAATTCATGGGAGGCATTCCAGCTTGAGGCTCCTCGATTACACCGAAATTCTGCTCGTATTTCTCTATGTTATCTGCTAATGCATTTAAAAATCGTTTTGCATTTTGCGGGGTCATTAATACCCTGGATCTAACCTTGCCTTTCGGCATGCCAGGCATCATTTGAATGAAATCACAAACTACCTCTGCCGGAGAATGTGTAATTACCGCCAGGTTGGAATACACCCCTAGGGCAATATCTTCTGACAATTCGATATTCATTTGGTTTTCTTGTTGATCCATGGTTTAATTAATTTCTGTTATTGTATCGGTAAATTTAATCCCAAATTCTTCTAATTCTTTCAAGACTGGCAAATATATTTCTTTTTGGACAGGAATGTGAACCCCTGGATTGGAATATCCATTTAACATGAGTTTAGCGATTATTCCGATGGGCAACCCCACGGTATTTGACATGGCAGTAAATACATTATCTTCACCAAGCGCCACCATTGACGACGTGATTTTGGTTCGGCCCTTGGGGTGTTCAAATTCAAATTCATGAAGCATAACGAGCATATCCTTATCGCTTGGTTTTAATATCCATGCACCTTGAAGTAAGATTTGTAATAAGGCTGCAGGGCTCGCATCTTGTTCAAACAATAATACATCTCCATTAAAGAACCCGATTTCTTGAAATAGAATAACGAGGTGTTCGCGTTCTGTTCTCAAGAATTTCTTTAATTTAACTTCAACACTGTCTATGGGGTGATAGGGTAAAAACGCATTTAGTAATTGACGGGGACTTAACAAGCGACTGTTCTCAAGAACATAGCTGTCATCCGTAAGTCCGAGTTCGATTAACACATCCCATCCCTGACAAAAATCGGGTTTACGAAGCGTTCCACGATAAATGGTTTCAACCTCATCGATGTTGTAAATGTCAATATACTTTAGGGAATCTCTGTTTGCATAGCCATCAAATGATCCGTATCCATCAATTTCAAAGCGTTCAGTTCGCTTAAAAAGCTGGGAGTATGGAATATACTTAAGTTCCTTGTTTTGTCGAAATGCGGCTACGCCACCTTGTCCAGCAACAATGACATTTCTGGGATTCCAAGTGAATTTATAGTGCCACGAATTATCGTCAGATTCTGGAGCAATAAGTCCCCCGCAAAAAGATTTAAACACTTTTAAGGTTGCGCCCTCTTCGCGTTTTTCATCCATAATCTTCATGGCACTCATGTGATCGATACCGGGGTCAACACCGGTTTCATTTAAAATAGTTACTCCTTTTAATGCAGCCTCATCGTGGAGTGCTTTCATTACGGGGGAGACATAACTTGGCGTGATTAAATTAGTGCGTAAATCAATACAGTCTCTCGCTACCTCTGGATGAAATTTTGCGGGCAGCATGGAAATCACTAGATCCGCATGAGCGATGACGGATCTGCGTTGGTCTGCATCACTTGCATCTAATTTAAACAATTGAATTCGTTCGTTTGAACCGTACTTAGCCGTTAGGGGTTCAATATCCGTATTGCCAATTTTAAGCATCCAATGTTCCGATACTAGGCGCTCAGAAAGATAGCGAAGTAAGGAAGAAGCCGACAAGCCTGCCCCTAATACCAATATCGTTTTCATCGAATTTATGGAATGTTTTCTATGATTGGACGAACCGCATTAAACAGCACTTCTTCATCCCATGGTTTGGAAATAAAGGAATCTAGTAGCTTGTCTTTAACTAAACTATCTACAGAAACAGGATTGGCATGCCCTGATAGCATTACACATTTTAAGTCTGGATATTTTTCTTTAATCGAACGAATTAACTGAGCGCCGGTCATTTCTGGCATTTGATAATCAACAATAATAAAGATAATGTCAATCTTTTCCGCAACCAATTGATCGATGTTCAATAAAGCTTCCGATGCATTTGTAAAATATTCTAGCAGCGTACATTTCTGGTCTAATATCTTTCCTAACTGAAAGCCTAACATTTGCAAGATATATGGATCATCATCCACACAAACAACCGCATATTTTATTTCATCCATAAAACAAAGGTATTACATTAATTCAATCTCAACCTCATTTTTTTGTTCGGACTCGTAATTCAAGCGCTTGAACGTAAATGAAAAAGTGGTCCATTCTTCTGTTGAATCAAGGTTCATTTGTGCCACATGCTCATCCAAGACACTCTTGACAATACTCAAGCCAAGACCCGAGCCATTTCGCCTAGCTTTTGTGGTATAAAACTTCTCAAACATATGTTGTTTTACCTCTTCAGAAATTTTAGGTCCATTGTTTGCAATATGCACGGTAACTTCTTCCGATGTAGATTCGGTGAAAATCTTAATAATCCCTCGCTCTTTATACTGATCCAAGGATTCAATGGCATTTTTAATAATATTGGACCATAATTGAAATAATTTGATGTCGAAGCCCTCTATGAACAGATTTCGATCTACATCAAAGATTAACTCAACGCTTCGTTTAATGTCATAGTTAAAGACGTTGAGCACCGTATTAATATTATCAAATAAATTCACAGGACCTTTATCGCTGTTTCGTTGATCCTTAATAAACGAACGAAGGTCTTGCACTACATTAGTAGCCCGATCTGATGATGTTAAAATGGTTTCTATGAAATTCCGAACGATTTGTAAGCTATAAATTAACTCAAGAAATTCGAAGGGATTGGTGGAGTGCAACACCTGCTCAATAAACTCTTCTTGGTCAGGCAACACCCTAGTCTTAACAAGCATTGCAACAAACTTAGCCCTCGCATCCAATGCTATATCGGGGTATTTATCTGCGAGGAACAGATCTAGGGCTTTCATTTCTTTACGCTGTTGCAAGCCCCCAACAAACAATTCACCTTGACGTTCAATGGATCGATTCAGTGCTACATTAATCTGAGCTTCTGTACATTTCGAAACCACATTGCCGAACAAATTATCTAGTGTAAAGCGGATACTTTCTGCGCCGATTTTTATCGCGCCAAGTGGTGTATTTAAATCATGGGCAATCCCTGAGGCTATCTCTCCAATGGTAACTAACTTCTCTTGATCTGACATTGATTTGGTTAGCTCCAAATTGCGATTCGTTTCCTCTGCAACCCGTCGCTCAAGACCCGCGTTTATTTCAAGAATTTCAAGTTGTAATTTTTCTTTGGTTTTTTGCTCCTCTATGGCTGAAATTTTTTGCGACAAGAGGTTTGAAATGGTCATTAACACACGCAGGTGGAGGTCTGTAAAAAACCCTTTCCGTTCATTTTCTGAATCGATAACTCCCCAGATTTTGCGTCCCAATTTAATGGGAACAGCCACTTCAGAAAGACGTTTTTCATCGTCTACGATGTACCGTTCATCTATAGAAGTATCTTCAACAAGTAGTGCTTTGCCTGTTTTAGCTACAGCACCCACAATACCTTGCCCAAGGGGTATTTTCATGGTATCTTTTAGTACCCTGCGGCGTTTAGTTTTATTGCCCATCGCGGCCACTTGAACCAAGGATTTCTCTTCCAATTTATAAATCACACAGTCCTCAAAATCCAGTTGAGAAATAACATTCTCAACGATATCCCAGCAAATCTCTTCATACTCGGTTCCGGTTAAAAAGGAATCCGCCAGTACATTAACCGTTTTCTCTGCTTGAATGATTTTTTGCAGTTCCGCATTTATTTGATTGATGGTTAAATTCGACTCATGAATCGCCTTGATGTTACGTATTCGCTCCTTAACATTCACGAGCATTCGAGACAAAAGCACGAGGAGTACTTTTTCATCGTCATAAAACTTACGATAATCCTTAACTGCATCGAGTCCAACAAAACCAATGCTCACCCCATCATGCATAAGCGGAAGCGCGATCAAGGACTTTATATCTTGTTCCAATAAGAGCTCTTTAAACATTCCATCCGGAAGTTTTGTGGTGTTTTCAACCTCAACATTCTCACCCTTTGAATGCGTTTCTACCCAAACCGGAACATATTCAAAAGGTATTTCCTGTAAGTTACTAATTTCTGGATTTATGTCCTCAGCCACCCATTCATGGGTGTTTGAGGTCGTTTGTTTTTCATGATTATATTCGAACAGATAAACCCGATCTACTTTCATGAACTTCCCAAGTCTTTCAAGGGTACTGTTTATTAATTCATCTAGTGCATCTGGATTTATATCAATAAATTCGGTTGCAACCTCCATGATCACGGCTTGGAATTCATTTTTATAGGCAAGAATTCTTTCCGCCTGCTTGCGCTCAGAGATGTCCCGCGAGGCAGCAATAATATATCCATTACCGTCAATAACTTGATGTCGCACATACACTTCAACATCGATGGTTTTTCCGGTGACTTGATTCACATTCACAGACTCCGATGAAAACGAACCTTTTTCTTTAAGAAATTCCAAGTGAGCCTGCCATTCCTTAGGATCTTTAAATTGATGGTCAATATCAGACACTTTATACTTCGTAATTTCCTCCATTGGAATACCCAAGCGTTCCGAGGCAGCCTTGTTGATATAGACGAAATTCCCATGATCATCTGCCACCTGCACTGCATCGGAGGCGGCATTCAAAAATTGTTCAAGTAGGGTAAGGCGTAAATGAGATTGAGTTACCTCTTCTTCGGCTAATTTTCGTTGGGTAATATCTATACCGTACCCAACCACATTGCGTTTTTTTGAATTCGGGTTGTAGATCGGGCGCATTCGGCGCATGATTACCTTGCGGTTTCCATTCGCATCATGCATATCATCCTCCCACTCTACCTCTTTATCTTGTTTTAATACTTCAAGAAATTTGGCGCGTCTAAAATCAGCGCCTG
>CANHSL010000101.1 GCA_947463385.1 Flavobacteriales bacterium | reverse complement strand
GTTAAAACTGGAATTCTAACCGGTTTAAAATCTTTCAAATTTCGTGTGATAAGGATATTAATCCCATTTTCAATTGCGCAATAATATTGAATTGCATCCTCGAAATCTTTGAAATCTGAATTTAAGGCCAATTCTATTATTTTATCATCAACAGGCAGAATTGTTACCAAAACTTTAAATCGTGATAAAATTTTTCTTGCTTCAATTGCAGATTTATGCTTGGAAAGAATGTAATTCAAATTTCCAAAACAGAGCGATGAAACACAGATCGTTACTTCCTGCTTGTCTGCATTCGTAAATAGTTGAGCTGCATATGTATAAAATGGTTCTCTCTTTGCTAAAAGGTCTAAAACAACATCTGTGTCTACGAAGATTTTCCTTGTCATTCGTATTTTTGAGTTAGATAGTCCGTGTAGTCATCTTTATCATCATAATTTTTAGGCAATTTGATAACCCCAGATAAACTTTCTACCAATGGCGATATTTCCTCCGTATTCGAATTTTCTTTTGTAAGCAACTGCAAATAGCTTTCGATAAGTTTTGAAAGACTAATCTTCTTGGATTCGGCATAACGTTTTGCCCGATTTATAACCTCCTTATCCAGTTTTAACGTCAGTTTTGTGTCCATAGCGTTTTGTTGTACGTACAAATATATAAATTTAGTACGTATGACGCAAATGAATATAATTTTTCGTGCTATAGTTTGTAGATAAGGGTTCTGCTGTAGGCGATGTTGCCCTGTGTTGCAACACATGTGCGGGGGCAAGGTAATATTGCTTGCACGCTGTTATGCCTTCGTGCTTCTCCACTTTCAAGTCATTCTAAGGTTTTTTCAGAATTAAATAATCAGCATTAGCAAATGTAAACTTTTCAATTTCAGTAAACCCTATCTGATTAAAAATTAAACGAACCTCATCTATAGTCCAAAATTTAATTACAAAACTTTCGGAATAATTGAAGACCTCGCCACTAGGTAAAGTTCCTTTAACTTTCTCAGAGTAGTCGCATAAATTAGAGTTATTATCTTGAAAATTAACTGTTACATAATCTTCCGCACTATTATGAACAATTCCGTTTTTGATTCTACAAATTTGATCATAGCCCGCTCTACTTTCTAAATCAAACATAAAAAAGCCTCCGGGTTTTAATAAACTGTAAACAAGCTCAAATACACCTTTCAATTCAGGTTGTGTTTTCAAGTAAGCCAAGACAGTAAAAATAGCAATTGCTAAATCAAAATCTTTTGTATTTATATCTGTCAATTTTAAATGTGTTTCAATATTCAAGTTTCGATCTTTAGCTTTTCTTCTTAATTCTTCTAACATTTCGGAACTACAGTCAATGGCAGTTACCTCATAACTATCTGTTGCTAATGGAATACTTATCCTTCCGGTTCCTGCTCCGAAATCAAGAATTTTACCATTTAGTGCAATATTTTTAATTTTAGAAAGGTTGTTTTGCGTTAGCATATTATACATAGCACCAAATCTTCTTTCAAAAACAAAGTCATAATACTTTGCTGAGTTGTCGTGTGGTTGTTGATCCATTTTATATATTAAAATTGGTTTAAGAACTGCGAATTTATTATCAGATATTATATACTTATCATTTTTAATGACAATGTTAGACCATTCGAATTTTAAATCATTTATACATGTGACCTTTTCCTTGTATTTCTCATTCGAAGGTAATTCTTCTTCCTTTTTATATTCTTTATTATGATGTGTTATAAAGCTTTGGGCTTTCGAATAATTGCCTTCATTAATGTAGTTCCCTTCATTTGTAAAACAAATAAAAACACCTAAGTCAATTTTATCTTCTTTAACTAACCAAGTGACCCTTTTTATATCGTTAATTATTTTTTGTCTAGCTTCCGTATGACCAGTATTACTTTTCTTTTTGTATGGAAATTTGAACTCAATTCCGACTTTATAAGTTACTCCATTTTCCTTTAAATCTAAAAATAAGTCAAGAAAGGTTCCGTCTGAAAAACTATTGAACAATGAAGTTTCAAAGTCAATATTTTCAATCAGGGATTGGTATTTTACTGAAAACTGCCACGCAAAATCAAAAACGATAGACTTCTCTGATGAAAATGATTTTTCATTGGAATTCAGTCTATTAGATACAATTGCATGAATATCTAATATTTTTTCTTTGATACTTTCTATCATTTTTGTCGCTTTTTTAGCATGACGCATAACTATCTTATAACCGCCATAAACCTTCTCAAAGCACACCGATTTGGCAGTATAAGCGCAGGTTTGTAGCGTATGTACGAATATACGATTATTCCGCCTAAACCGGCGATAAGGGATTGTATTTGATGTAAGATATTTAACGGTGTCTTTGGCAGTAGATGTCATCGACCTTCATGGAGTCCTACCCTTGAAGTACTGGAATCACTCCGAAATAATCCCCGAGCCAATCAGCTCTTCCTGAATGTACCAAGCGGCAAATTGACCGGGTGTAATGCCGCGCTGAGGCCGTTCAAATAAAACATACAAGATTCCTTCTATTTCAATTAAGGTTCCTTCTTGCAGCGCTTGACGGTATCGAATCCGAACCAAACAAGACACCCCCGTTTTCAGTGCTTCTTTTGGAAGTGCTTGTATCCAGTTGATTTCCTTGGTGTCGAGTTTTAGCGCTCGGCGATAAAGTCCGGGGTGTTCATCGGTTTGACCTGAATAAATTACATTCGTTTCGGTATCTGTTGCCAACACGAAACTTGGTTCCGGTCGTCCCCCAATGTGCAAGCCCTTTCGCTGTCCGATGGTATAATAGTGTGCGCCTTGGTGTGTGGCAACTTGTTTGCCCATGGTTGGTTCAAATATGAACGGTTTTGCCAATTCCACCACATTGGATAACGAAGGAGCAATCTCGTTGTAATTCGTAAATTGGGCTAAATCCATTGGGATTTCAATGATTGCACCTTGTTTTGGTTCCAATTGCTGTTGAAGAAAAGTAGGAAGACTGATCTTTCCAACAAAACACAAGCCTTGGGAGTCTTTTTTTTCTGCAGTTAACAAGCCATGTTCGGCAGCAATTGCCCGTACTTCCGCTTTGGTTAAATCACCAATAGGGAAGAGGGCACGTTGAAGTTGCGCTTGATTTACTTGACACAAAAAATAGCTTTGGTCTTTATTTCCATCCAAGCCACTCAAGAGCCCGTGTGAACCGTCTTCGTGTATGATTTTACGACAGTAATGACCCGTTGCAACATAGTCTGCGCCTAATGCCAAGGCTTCCTTAAGGAACACGTCAAACTTAATTTCACGGTTGCAGAGTACATCGGGATTTGGCGTTCTTCCTGCTTCATACTCTCGGAACATGTAGTCTACAATACGGTCTTTGTATTGCGCACTTAAATCAACCACTTGAAAGGGAATACCGAGGTGTTGCGCTACAAGTAAGGCATCGTTCGCATCATCAATCCACGGACATTCGTTAGATAGGGTAACGGTTTCATCATGCCAATTGCGCATGAACATGCCAATAACTTCATACCCTTGCTCAAGCAAGAGGTAAGCAGCCACACTGGAATCCACCCCACCTGAAAGACCAACAACCACACGTTTCATGAGGTAAAGGTAGAAATTATAAGGATTTTTAAGGTAAGTGGGTTGAAATATAAGTGCGGGCAAAAACGGAATTACTCTTATAACTTTTCCAATTATCATTATTTTTGTTAGAACTAAAACAAACTTTTAATGAGTGATATGAAAAAAATCGAAATCCCCTTTACGTGGACCTATGATTTGCCATCCATTGTATTTATGCAGTTCCAGGTAGATCTTGCCAGACTAAATGATGAATCAAATTCGATGTCTGAATACCCGTGTTTCTGCATTGATTTGAAAACAGGAGAGATTCTCGGAGTTTCAGCAGAGATTGCTACGGGAGACGCTTACGAATATGAATCGAGCGCCAATTGGAATGTAGAAGGTCAGGGATGGATGATCGGATATAATGAATCTGAAGATGTGAACTATGATGATATACCGAATGAATCAATTAAGGATGAAGTAATTCAACTGTTTGATTTTAACGGTCAGGGATTTTTTAGTCAAATCGTATGTGTTGTATGTGACTATGCGCGAGTGGAAGACCTTCGCGAATGTACCTTGGATGGCCTATACGATGAACACATTCACAATGAAGATACGTCATCATTATAGTACGTAAAT
The DNA here is from genome assembly GCA_947463385.1 of Flavobacteriales bacterium. Taxonomy (GTDB): domain Bacteria; phylum Bacteroidota; class Bacteroidia; order Flavobacteriales_D; family Crocinitomicaceae; genus UBA952. The sequence continues at coordinate 2,964 of CANHSL010000101.1, read as the reverse complement.
CAAATAAGTTAATTTAAAGAGATTTCGTGAAGCCTGTAATTCAAACAAAGTTCAATAGCGAAGGTAATTGTTTCGCGGCATGTATAGCGAGTTTGCTTGAATGTGATATTAATGAGGTTCCATTTCTCGGAAAAGAGGAATCATGGGAGGATTATGAATTAAGATTGAATGATTTTTTGAAGCAGCGTTATCAACTATTCGTTTATGTTGCTGAGTATGATTTGGAGCAATATGAATATTTCTTTCAAGTTGATTTGAAAGACACCTATTATATTGTTGGTGGGGATGCTGAACGAGGTCACTATCATGCGGTAGTTTATAAAAATGGACAATTGGCACATGATCCCCATCCTTCAGGGGTTGGATTACTAAACGTACAAACAGTTTACCTTTTTCAAAAGGTGTTTTTGTGAGGTTTAAATGTTTACTGTAAGTGATTAACCGAATTTTTTACGGTGTAGCCAACCTTCTGCTTTTCATAGGGAAAAAGACAGGTTTAACATACAATGAGGTTAATATCATTACCTATTATTTCCTGATTCCCCTTTCTTGGTGTCTAATGTTGGATGTGATTCTGGAAATGCATTACTTAACCATTGGTTGGGGTATTTTTGTTCTTGGATTTTTAGCAGGTTGCCGGGATTTTAAGGCCTATGCAGATTGGCTCTTTGCCAAGTCAGTTGATTTCTTAAATCTTTTTAATAAAATCGGTAGTTCGTATAATGCAACCTCGGTATGGATTTGTGTAACTTTGCCTTTGGTAGTTTATGGCATCTTAATCTATTTGATGTTTTGATTTATTTCTATTGAAGTTGTAATCATTTTCAAGTTTTACGTTACATTTAGCAATTAACCTAAATTTTATTTATTATGACAGTTCAACGCGGTGGATTTTTTAACTCCTTGGGTTTCTCGAAACTTCTATCTTATAGTTTGTATGGAAGCTTTATTTTAACTTTTATAGGAGCTTCCTTTAAACAGTTGCATTATCCTGCGGCTAATATGATGTTAATCGTTGGCTTGGAGCTGATGTTTATTTATTTTCTGTTGACAGCATTTACCTATAATCCCGAGGCTGGCAAAACAGAAAATTTATTAGTCAAATGGTTTTCTTTATCCATGAGCGTCTTGACCGTTGGGTTGATGTTTAAATGGATGCACTGGCCAGGAGGGGATATGTTGTTGATCGTTTCGTTTTGTACCCTTGCGATTTATTATGTGTTAAAAGGATTTACCTACAAAGCGTCTAAAGGAATCGAGACCTTATATAAAACGATGTTTTTTATGAGTTTTTCTGTGGTGGTTTTATCTATGTTATTTAGATTAGAGCATTGGCCAGGAACGGATGTAATGATGGCAATGGGTTATATCGCACTCATGGTAATCGTGCTGATTCAACTTCGTATGCTCTTGTTAGACGGTACGTGGTTGGTTAGAATCAATGCGCCTGTTGGTTTTGCGTCCTTATCCCTTTTTATTTTGATCACCTTAGTTCGTCTTGATGCAAGTATTCCACGTACAGCAGTAGAACGTGAATTCATTAATTATGAAATGATGGATCAACGCATGGCAAGTGAATTGAAAAGTGCTTCTATGTTTTCTTCAACTTCAAATGCACAAATGCGCGCACAGGTGGATGAGCTTACCCTTGGCTTTGTTAAGCAAGTGGATAAAATCAAAAAAGAAGTTTTACACCTTGATTTTGAACAAGCTAAACTTATTTTTACCAAATCAAACGATCCCTTGATGCCCCAGAAAATCGCATTGAGAGACTTAGTTGGCCTAGAGCAGTTTACAGGTGATGAGGTCTTGTTTAACAATAGAAACATGATTGTTTCTTCAATTACTGACTATAAATCAACGATGACCGCAGTATGTAAAAAATCAGATAACCCGGTACTTCAAAATTTATCATTGGACGGGATGATTACCGAATTTGATTTAGATCTCCGTAGTGATTTTGCTCCAGACGAGCTTTACTTTGCTTTTTCAATGAACATTTCATTGCTAAATGAATTGTCCGCATTACAATATGAAGCATTGAAAACACGAACGTTGATTTTAAGTCAGCTGAAATAGTTCTCATAACAGTACAAGAAAAAGGTGAGCTTTGCTCGCCTTTTTTATTTTCTACTCAGCGCCTCCACGCATTTCATTCCATCAATCGCTGCTGAAACTATTCCTCCTGCATAACCCGCGCCTTCCGCGCAGGGGTAAAGGTTTTCAATCTCTACATGCTGAAAGGTTTCTCTGTTTCGCGGTATTAAAATGGGGGAGGAGGTCCTTGATTCTGGGGCATGTACTACGGCATCGTTCGTCAGAAATCCAGGCATTTTTTTATCAAATGCTATAAATGCTTTTTGTAAACGCTTGGATACCAATTGAGGTAATAATTCATCTAATCGGACACTAACGATTCCGGGGGTATAACTCGACCGTGGGAAATCAGCCGAAAGTTTTCCGTCCACAAAATCCTTCAATCGTTGTGCGGGAACCTTCTGATTATCTCCTGTTGACTCATAGCAAATGCGTTCCACCGCTTGTTGAAAACTTAAACAAACAAAGGGATCCTCTGGATTGTCAAAATCAGTTGGGTCAATGGAAACTACAATTCCAGAATTCGAATAGGGGTTGTTTCGTTTAGAAGGCGACCAACCATTTGTGACAACTTCTCCATTGCTGGTAGCGCAGGGCGCAATGATGCCGCCCGGACACATACAAAAGGAATATACGCCTTTCCCATCCACTTGTTCTACCAAGCTATAGGAGGCAGGAGGTATGTAGTCATCGTTTAAGCGACCGTGGTATTGCATTTGGTCTATCATGACTTGCGTGTGCTCTACTCGAACACCTAATGCAAAGGGTTTTGCCAAGATTTTTATTCCAGAGTCATGCAGCAAATAAAAAATATCTCTGGCGGAGTGTCCGGTGGCTAGAACCACCTGGGCGGTTGGTATCTTTTGT
>CANHSL010000100.1 GCA_947463385.1 Flavobacteriales bacterium | reverse complement strand
AGCGTCTTGTCATTGGAAGCCCCGAAAATTACAATAGGCAAAGGTTGACCCATGCCTTTCAGTGCTTTCATGGTGGTAACAAACCCATCCGCGTTGTGTGAGGCGTCATACCATAATTTTTCATAACGGCCGGAAGGGAACAAGCGTCCAATAAAGCCTGTTTGTTCAAACAAGGTGTTCCACGTTGCAACTGCATCGATTCCTTCGGTGTTAATTCCGAGGATACGCAATGCTTCTAAGGCTATGGCGGCATTTTTCCGTTGATAGGCAGGCAATGCATTGTTAGGGTCATCGATACATGTATTACTGCAGGTAATGGGGGCTTCAAGCATCTTGGCTTTATTGCGAAATAGTTCCAAGAGTTCTTCGCGTTCCTCCCCACACAACACAGGAACTTTTGGTTTAATGATACCCGCTTTTTCCCCTGCAATTTCTACTAAACTATTTCCTAAAAAAGCTTGGTGGTCCATGCCAATATTCGTAATTACAGCGAGTAGGGGAGTAACTACATTGGTGGCATCTAATCTTCCGCCCATACCCGTTTCAAGCACCACATAATCACAGGATTCTCGCTTGAAATGAACCAAGGCCATAGCCAGTGTGATTTCAAAAAACGATAGATCGAGTACTGTTTCTCTTACCTGATTACAAAAGTCTATCACTTCAGTTTCACGAATGGGTTGTCCATCAACGCGAATTCGTTCTCGGAAATCTACGAGGTGTGGAGAGGTAAATGTGCCTACTCGGTAACCCGCTTGCTGAAGAAAACTAGCAATGAATGCACAAGTCGAGCCTTTACCGTTGGTACCGGCAACATGAATGAATCGAAGTTCTTTTTCAGGATTCCCGACATGCTTTAATATAGCCTGTGTATTTTCAAGTCCTGGCTTGTATGCACTGGCTCCTTGATTTTGATAGGAAGGGAACTGACTAAAAAGCCATTCCGTACATTCCGAATACTTATTGAGCATTCACTTTTACGGTGAGGTAACAATATGCAGGACGACCTTCAGGATCTTTTTTGTATTTCACTTGGCGAATCACCTGCCGAATGACATCATTGATGATCGTTTGGTCCGTTGTAGTGGTTTTGCTTTTAATACACACTGCGGTAGAAACTGCGCCGTCTCCTGAAACCGTTAATTTCAAATGAATTTTTAAATCGACATCGGTATTATATTTTGGAAGAACTGGGTCGTTGATACGGATTCTAGATTTTCCATCGCCAAACCCGTCGCCTTCACCATCCCCATCGCCACCGGTACCTTTTCCGTTTCCATCGAATGGACCATTTCCACCACCGTGTCCGCCGCCATTTCCGCCATCACCAAAAGGGTTGTTTGCTCGGCTCGGTGAACTGGATGGATTGGTTGGATTGTTACCAACGGTATGGTTGGAGTTTCCATTTTGAATGGGTTCATTTCCGCGGTCTGTTACCGTTCGTTCTGTTTGTTCCATCGGGTCAGTGCGCTCGTCCATGGACGGTGTACCCCCACCTTTAGCAGAACCCCCATCCGAGATAAACAATTCCTCCAATGGAATTTCATCCAAAATCTCGTCTTGAACCATTAAATGATTTACCAAGGGTGGGTCCGATGGTTTTAGCTTTGAAAGAAAGAGAAATGAAAATAAACATAAGGCTAAAATGCTGCCGGTGGAAAGTATGGCACTCGTTCTTTTTTCCTTAGGAAGGCTATCAATGTTCCAATAAAGGGCTGTTGTGTTTGTTGTCATGGTGTCTTATATCGTTTTTTGACTATAAAAGTTACACAATCAGGCGCATAAAAATATATCCTACCACATAGCCAATGAATGCCAACGGAGCAATACGTTTTAAGTACCAGCTAAAACTAATTTTTTCTAAACCCATAGCCACTACACCAGCGGCTGAACCAATGATTAAAATCGAGCCACCTGTTCCAGCCGTGTACGCCAATAAATGCCACGCCTCATGATCCATTGGATAAGAAAACATCCCCATGGCACCAGCCACGAGTGGAACGTTGTCAATTACGGCTGAAGCAATTCCAAGTATACCCATAAAGAGCTGTGTTGAAATCCCTGCGTGTTGTACGTTTCCACCTAAATTAAATATAAAACCAATGGATTCCAATGCGGCAACGGTGAGTAAAATTCCTAGGAAAAACAAGATGGTAGGTAACTCTACCTTTTGGAGCGATTTCATCGTTGGACTTTGCGGTGATAGGTCGGATTCAACCTCCGTCATTTTGAAATTTCGCTTGGTATTTACTTCCGCATACAGGGCGAACAAGCAGAGCGCCAGCAGCATGCCCATATATGGAGGTAGATGAAACAAGGATTTAAGTAGTGGCACCATTAAAAATAAGCTGATCCCAATAAGTAATTCCGTGCGTCCCTTCGTACTATTATTGGTTGCCCCTTGGGTTAAGTTGCCTTTAAACGCGGGAAGCCAGCGCGCAATTATAAGCGGTGTACTAATGCAAAGCAATGACGGAATAAATGTATTTAGTATTAATGGCGCCGTACTTACTTTATGTCCAATCCAGAGCATGGTCGTGGTAACATCACCAATCGGCGACCAAGCGCCTCCCGCGTTTGCTGCCATGACAATAAAACCCGCATACCAAAGTCGATCTTCGGGCTTGTCTATAATTTTTCGATAGATTGCAATCATTACGAGGGTTGCTGTTAGGTTGTCAATTACCGATGAAAGAAAAAACGCAAAAGTGCAAAGGAGCACCAATAAATTCCATTTCTTCTTGGCCTTAAATAATACCTGTACCGCATCGAACCCCTTAAAATGATCAATCAATTCCACCAAGGTCATTGCCCCAATCAGAAAAACCAAAATTTCAGCGGTTTTACTTAGATGATGCTGTAAGGCCGTATTAATGAGTTCTGTTTTTTCTGCGGTATTGCCAACCAAATCGGGAACAAATCCCAGCTTGGACAATAATAATTCTGCGGAACTTGGGTCCAACCATTGCGGAATGGAATTAGGAAAAACAAAAATGAGTCCCCAAGAAAGTACCATCATCAAGATGGCGGGAATCATCTTATCGATCCGATGCCAATGTTCGGTGGAAATAAATACGTATCCAACAATAAAGATGAATAGTATGTATACGGTCATTATGGAGCGAGTTGTGTAAGCGCAATTTCAAACGCTGATTTAGCTAAGTGCTTTGTAGATGCATTCTTTGCATGTACATTTTTCAATGCGTTTGCGATGGTTTGTTCCGTATCCTTGAAAATGAGCGTTTCATCAATTTCTTCGAGGTCGTTGCTCATTAAATACGCAAATACCCGCGCCATTCCACAATTTGCAATAAAATCTGGGATTAAGGCAAGGTGCTCATCGGCATATCCTGCGGTAGGTCCGAAGAAAATCTCAGGGTCAGCAAAGGGAACATTCGCACCGGATGAAATGACAGAAACGCCCGCGTTAATTAAACGTTCCAATTGATTTTGATTCAACATCCTACTTCCTGCACAAGGCACAAATACATCAGCTTGAAGGTCCCAAATTCGGTCATTAACCTCTTCATAGGATAATAGGTTCGGATGCGCTAAGGCATTTCCGTTCTTACTTAAAAATAAATCGCGTACTTCTTCAAAGGAAAATCCTTCGGGGTTAATTAACCCGCCAACACGGTCGATGATCCCGACAATTTTGGCTCCTTTTTGGGCTAAATAAAATGCTGCCGCTGAACCCACATTCCCCCATCCTTGGATTAGAATCTTTTTCCCTTTCAGATCACCTCCCCAAATGTTATAATATTGTTCAATCGAAACGCAAACACCATACCCTGTAATCATATCGGCTACCAGGTAGTTTTTTGTAACATCCGGACTATATAACGAAGAGGTAAGGGTATGTGAAACGCCTTTTTGTAATTGTCCAATCCGATGGATCTTTTGGTTGGAATTTGGTTGAAAATGTCCATTGAATACCCCTTCTTGTGGATGCCAAACGCCATTTGCTTCGGTAATCGGGATAACCTCGTGAATTTCATCTACGTTTAAATCTCCGCCGGTACCGTAATATGTTTTTAACAAGGGGGCAACTGCTGCAAACCAACGTTTAAGTACGCCTTCTTTTCGTGGGTCGTTGGGGTCAAAATTAATCCCTGATTTGGCTCCTCCAATGGCTGGACCAGCCACCGTGAATTTTACTTCCATGGTTTTCGCAAGCGATTCCACTTCACGCTTGTCGAGGCCAACACGCATCCGAGTTCCTCCACCTGCTGCACCGCCGCGTAAGCTATTAATTACTACCCATCCTTCGGCTTCTGTCTCCGCGTCCTTCCATTCAAATACGATTTCAGGGCGCTTATTTTCAAATTTCTTTAATAATTCTATCATATGTGTTGTTGCAAGGGACAAAAATAAGGTGTAAAAGCGCGTAAAATGGCCGAGTTATGTTAATTTTCTCCAAGTTTCAATGTGAATAAACTACCTACCGCGGATAATGCAGCGCACCCCCACATACATTTTCGCTCGCGCCAGTGACAGAGGCTAGGGAATTAAATTGTTGGTTTAAAAAACGAAACCCAAGGAACGCAAAGATTATCGCCTCTTTAAAATGTACGATATCAGCGCTTGGAATAATGACCTCTCCGGAATATTTCAACTTCAGCTGATTAATTAACGTCGTATTCAATGCGCCGCCTCCCGTGATGTAGGCTCGCTTTAAGTCATGTTTTTCTAATACGGCTGCCAATTGATGCGCAATATGTTCATTGATCGTGGCGATCGCTACTGCCGGCGCGATATAGGAAGGAATACAGGGGTAAAACGTGGAGTCTAACCATTCTGTTCCTAAGGATTTTGGACCATCGAGCGTGTAATATGATAAATGATTCAGGGCGTAAAGCACCTCCGGATCCACTTCATGGGTAGCGGCAATCTCACCGCCATCATCGTATTCTTTCCCGAGTTGCCTTGCATAGGTATTCATCGGAAGATTCCCAGGGCATACATCAAAGGCCAAGGTGTTTTCATGCGTTTTAAAGCTGATGTTGGCAAAGCCCCCGATGTTTATAAACGCATCAGCGCGTGTTCCAAATAAGAGCTGGTCACCAATCGGCACCAAGGGTGCGCCTTGTCCGCCGGCTGCTACATCCAAGGATCTGAAGTCATTAATTACGGGTAATCCGCTATGGTAGGCGAGGGTAGAACCGCATCCCAGTTGAACGGTATATCCGTCTTCGGGTTGGTGAAAAATGGTTTGACCATGCGAGGCGATGGCATCTATGTGTGTTTTTTCTAGGCTAAATTTTTGAATGAATGCTTTCACGGCATCGGCATAAAACCGACCAAGAACTTGATTGAGTTTAAATATGGCGCGAGGGGAGAGGGTTTCAATGTGCAATAAGTTCTCCTTGATATCTGAAGGAAGCGAAACGGTTTCTGCTGCTTCAAGTGTGAACGTTAAGGCTTCTTCTGTTCCTGAAAAATGAACGCAAGCAATGTCCAGTCCGTCTAAGGAGGTGCCCGACATGAGACCAATTATTCTTTTTTCCTGTACGTGATTCGATTTATTCAATGGAAAATAACTTATTTTTGTAAAATTAAAAATCAAAACTACATCACATGCATTTTGAACTAACCGAAGAGCATTTAGCCGTTAAAGAAGCAGCGAGAGATTTTGCACAAAACGTACTTAAACCGGGAGTAATCGATAGAGATAACCAGCAGAGATTTCCGGCAGAAGAAATTAAGCAATTGGGCGAATTAGGCTTTATGGGAATGATGGTTGATCCTAAATATGGAGGTTCAGGTATGGATACCTTATCCTATGTGTTGGCCATGGAAGAGATTTCAAAGGTTGATGCTTCTACCTCGGTATGCATGTCCGTTAATAATTCCCTAGTGTGTTGGGGTATTGAGAAATATGGAAACGAAGAGCAAAAGCAAAAGTATTTAGTTCCACTGGCCAAAGGAGAGAAAATTGGTGCGTTCTGCTTGTCAGAGCCTGAAGCAGGGTCGGATGCTACGTCACAACGTACTACAGCAATTGACCACGGTGATTATTACTTACTAAATGGAACGAAAAACTGGATTACCAACGGGTCATCGGCATCTGTTTATTTAGTAATTGCACAAACCAATGTAGAATTGGGTCATAAAGGAATTAATGCCTTCATTATTGAGCGAGGCATGGAAGGTTTTGTGGTGGGTGCAAAAGAAGATAAAATGGGAATTCGCGGAAGTGACACCCATACCTTGTTGTTTAACGACGTAAAGGTGCCTAAAGAAAATCGCATCGGTGAAGATGGCTTCGGATTCACCTTTGCAATGAAGGTATTGAGTGGCGGACGGATTGGTATTGCCGCACAAGCCTTGGGTATTGCCGCGGGTGGACTTGAATTATCTGTGGCGTATTCCAAAGAACGTCAAGCCTTTGGAAAAGAAATTTACAAGCATCAAGCCATCGCATTTAAAATAGCCGATATGGCGACAGAAGTAGAAGCTGCCCGTATGTTGGTGTACAAATCTGCGGTAGATAAAGACCAAGGAAGAAATTACGACCAATCCAGTGCCATGGCCAAATTGTATGCATCTAAAGTAGCGATGGAACAAACCGTTGAAGCGGTTCAAATCCATGGCGGTTACGGATTTGTTAAAGAATATCACGTGGAGCGCTTGATGCGCGATGCAAAAATCACCCAGATTTACGAAGGAACCTCAGAGGTTCAAAAAATCGTCATCTCGCGTGGGGTGTTGAATGGGTAATTAAAGTTCTGTGTGCGGCCCTTCGATACGTCCTTCGGACACTCAGGGACCGCACCCCAAAGAAATATTTTTTTAAGCTAAAGCGGTCCCTGAGCTAGTCGAAGGGCCGCGTTCATAATTTTCCCCTACAACCCCTTAACCACTTTTAATGCCTCGTCAATTATAACCGTGGAGCTGGAGGAGTGGTTGTATTGACACTAAATCAATCGATCATCCCCCTTTGTCCCCCTTCAAAGGGGGAAATAATATTTATTTTTATTTGTGAATTTTCTCTCCACTTCCCCCTTGCGAAGGGGGACTGAGGGGGATGACATTTACGAGTTAGACTCCGTCAGAGGGTATCCATCGATTCCATCGGAATCGTAAATAGTTGTTCAAATAATGTAATAATCGAGCGACCCCAGCGGGTTCGAATATCTTGTTGTGTTTTGTGCGGCCCTTCGATACGTCCTTCGGACACTCAGGGACCGCACCCAGAGAATAAATTCATTTCTTAGCCTTCT
>CANHSL010000099.1 GCA_947463385.1 Flavobacteriales bacterium | reverse complement strand
GACAAACTTGAACATTGGGTAATCAAATCTGAAGAGATGAAGAATGGAAGGCGTGTATTTTCAATGGCTAGAGCACTTGCCACAGGAGATGTCGAGGATTTTGATTTTACGCAACTCGCGGCAACGGGTGGAATATTAGATGTGATTTGGGCAATGGGCACGGAGAAAGGGAACGAAGTGGAATATCACGAGAATAAGCGCGGCAAGCGTGAGCTTTTGTTCTAATTTCCTTTAACTAATTTAATACCTTCAGTCGCATCTGGAAGCTTCAAAAAATAGGTTCCGTTTGGTTGTATACTAAGGTCAATCTCTTGAATATCAAGGCCTTTGTCCCAGGACATCGTGAATTTAGTTAAGGGTATTTCAACTCCATTCACAGCATATAAGACAAGCCCAGATTTAGCTTGCTGGCCTCTCAATGAAACATTGATCTACACCTACTGCCGAACAAAACGAAGTTGTTCCGTACCCTGGGAAGTTTCAAATTGAAATACGTAGGCACCCGGGGAAAGTCTTTGCAGGTTCAGGGTAGTTGCTCCCATGTCGAAAGAGAGTTTCTCTGAGGTTACCAACTTACCGGTTGCATCCATCACATTGAGCCAACACGTTGCTATGCCTAAACCTTGTTCTATCACTACTTCTTCGCCTGAACTGGGATTCGGAAGCACTGAAAAATGAGAAGTAAACCCACTCATGGACTTCTCAGGTGAGACCACCAAGGCCACCTTCCACCAAGACGTCCAATGCTTCAATTTTAGGATTTGATAGGCAGGATCATACAGAATGCTATCTCCCCAGGTTGCGGACTCCAATACCTTGGTGATTACCCCATCGGAAACCCACAGAGCTAAACCTTCGGGCTGATTGGTTTTGTCAATGAACCACGAAGCATCCCAGAAACATTGGTTCGATGAAATTTCAAGGACTTCGCTCCAGGGATTGAGGTCAACGATTTCAGCTACTTCGGTAATGCGAAGGTTCACGCTTTCTTTTTCTGAGGCGTGAAAGCTCAGCCCAGCACCTAGGTAATGAGCCATCGTTGGGTTCGATTCGAACACGGTATCAATGCGTTCAGAAGCTAGAAGCTCCGGATGGAAATACAATACGGTATCGCTTTCCGCCGTATATCGGACAAGCGTATATCCTGGCGTGGTAAGCGTTAAGGTATAGGTACCCTCAGGTAAGATGAGAAGGGTATTTGCGCTGAGGTGTTGGTAGTAATCTCCGTCGATATATATGCTGGCTTCTAGGTTTTTTCGATTGACCAATCGAATTTTTCGGGATGGATTACTGGGGTCCGTAAATAACCATTTGTCGGTGATGAGCACGGTGTCACGGTCGTTAAATACTAAAAACTGAAAATAGTTCATACCAGGATTCAAGCGAACGGGAATCTCAAGCGTATTCGAAGGCCAAATTTCTTGGCTGAAGTCACCCTCTTGCGCCATGCTAAAGCCTTTCCAATGGGCTCCTTGAATTTTCAATAAGGTCTGTCCTAGCCGCTGTTCATGGCTTACTGAAAATTTGATAGCTGGGGACTGCTCGATCATTGGAACCTTAATTTTGTCAGTAATATTGGTACTGCTCAATGCGAAAGACAGCGGGTAAAAACCAGATCGGATGAGGGCAATGGAATCACCAATGTTGGGAGAAAATTCTTGCAATATGTCGGCAGCTCCGTTTCCATGGGTTTCGTCGAGGTACACCCACTCGCTGTGGTTTTTAAAGAAAATCGAGGTGCCGTTGAGGGGAGAGGCAACGCTTTGTAGGAACAGATTAGCAACCACCCCACCGTTGACAGCAATCGGACCAACATTGCCCCCTTGAGCACTGGCGCTTACTTTGAAATAGTAATTGTCGCTCAAAACGGATTTTATCGCTGAACTGGAGATACTTGTGCTTTGGTTAAAAGCAATGGGAGCCACGTTGTAGAAAACATTTTCAACCGTCCATTTGTAGGTAGCACCCGGCGTTAACGCAGGGAATCCAAGCCCGTTGATTTGATTTCCTGTGATGCTGAGCGTATTCCCAACTTGTTGGTAGCACGTGCCGTTGAGTCGGTACAATCGAACGTTGTAACCTTTAATGTTGTTGTGCTTTACCCATGTAAAGGTGGGCGTGGTAGTGCTAATGGTTGGTATGCTATTCGTTGATCCGGGAGTCACGATTTCTGGCACCGCTCGAACCCAACCTCTCGTGGTAGGGTAGGTACTGGTCGCTTTCCATTTTCCCGCTTGGAATTTTAGGGAAATGGAATAATTCAAATGCTGCGCCACATTGCTCCCCCAATTTTGTTGAAAGGTTTTTAAGGTATAATTGGTAACGTTAATGCTTATGGCGGGGGTAACGTTTTTAATTATAGAAACATGTCCAGCCAACGTTTGATCCGCACGCATGAACGTGATCATGTCTTCGGGTTTTGGTGCGGATGTCGTGAGTCCATTGGTCATTTGCCGTAACCCTTTTCGGTTCCCTGTAACATCAAAGTAATCCTTGCCGTTGCCCCCTTGAATATTGATTCGGTACCGCGTAAAGTAATATCGGGCAGGTAATTCCACGCATTGCCATCCGTAGCTCCATCCGCTTTGGCTACTGATCTGCGTACTTGTTTTATTGTAACTGCCGTTTTCGCACCCTCCGTTTTTGTAAATAGGAACGTTGTTTACCGCGCCTAATTTGGTTCCAAAGGGATCCACCCCAACGGGTACTCCCGAACAATTTAAGGGCAAAGGATTGGGTTTTGGGATGGTGGTGAATTGGCGTTTGAAGCAGGCCAATGGAAGTTGATTTGAAGTGTAGGCAGTCACCCGCCAGCTGTACAATGTTTTGTAGAGAAGAGGTACGGTTGCTACCAACTTTGCGTGGCTCGCAGAATTCGGTGCATTAACGGTATTGATGAGGTTTCCGTTCAAGGCCACTGCAACTTCGGTATTGTTCGCATTGCTGATTTTCCAAAGCTCAACCTCGTAATAAGCGATGCCCTTTCCTTCCTCGTGTTGCCACTCGAGAATCGGAAGGTTATCCACCCATTCGGCTTTGTGCATGGGATTGGAATTTACTTTTAGGTGGTTGCAATTCTGACAATTGCTCAGGTTTGGGGCCATTCCTGTTCCCACCAAGTGCAAAACAAAGGGATTCTCATCGAGGTCATTGGTCGTAAAATACAGGGTTCCATTGGTTAAGCCAATAATATTTGGCGTAAAAAGCACGGTGGTGTTTATCGATGCTCCGGGAGCGAGGGTACCAATAACAGAACTTCCAAAGGAAAACATGGCACTCGAACTTTGGGGATTGGACAATAGGAGGTTTGCAAGGCCAATGTTCTTGATGGTAATCGGAAGGGTGAGCGTGCTACCCGCCGTACACCCTCCAAAATTCAATACGGCTCCGTTGGCAAAATCCGAAGAATTGTAGACTACTTGGATTTCTGGGGTTGCAGCAAAGGGATTGATTCCATAACCGTTCAACACCCAAGACTGCGGGCTGTTCGGATCGTTGGACTGAAGTTGAAGAGAACCCGTTAAAGGACCTCCAGCGGTGGGGGTGAAGGTGAAATGGAGGTATTGACCACTGCCAGGTAAAAGGCTAATAGGCATGGCCGAAGGAACCCACGCAAATGAGGAACCAGAAATTTGTACTCCACTAATATTCAAGGTTCCAAGTCCGCTGTTGAGCAAATAAACCGAATCCGTCAAGGAAGTTCCCAATAAGGTACTGTCGACGTTAATGGACCCTGAGGCAGGGATGCTTTGTCCCAGGTGTTGTAGTTGCAATTGAGATGCAACGCCGATTCCACTTAGATTGATGGGGTAATTGGCTTCGTTCCAATCGTTGGATGTAAAGGTTATTTGGTCGCTTAAATTTCCCGAAGCGGTGGGTGCGAAGGCTACATTTAGGAAAACGGTATCCAATGGAGCAACCGTCAGGCTTGGATTGTTCAGGATTTGCCAGTGGACTCCGTTGGTGAGATTTAAAGAATTTAGGGTCAAGTTACCCGTTCCTTGGTTTGAGATTTGAAAGGTTTTGGTAACGCTATTCCCAATACCCACAGTACCAAAAGACGATGTGGAATTCATGGCCTGGTTAACGTTTTGTACCGAAACAGCAATGTCGGGAATGACCGGACAATAGGAAATGCGTTTTACTAAAATGCCGTTAGGACCGGAAACGCTCAAAGCGCTGATTTCACGTTGGGTGAAACGGATTTTTTTGAAAGGAGTGGAAGCTGAAATGATCAGCCGTCCATCGTCCGCATTTCCTGAATAAGCTTTGATGGTTTTCGAACTGTTGACAAAATAGGTTCCTCCTACAGTACCACTAGGAACGCCAGGTTGGTAGGTGTAAGTTACACCTTGTGTAAGCAGCTGTCCATTGGATAATTTAGGATAAATCCGTTGAATTTGCTCTTCTCCGTCTACGTTGTTGTTGATTGCCCCAAAGTCCAACATAACCCCGTACACTTCTCCTGTGAACGTGATTTCTACCACTACGGAATCCAAGTTTACGTTATTGTCTTTTCCTACCCATAGAGAGTTGGCACCGTAGGGATAAAAATTGGGCCCGTTTCCCGAAGTTTTTTGAACGAATACGTTGAACGGCATGTTAAAGGTCGCCATGGAATAGGTGTAGCTGCTGACATTTGAACTCACGGTCCCCAATTGGGAGTTGGTCAGGCTAAAGGTGCTTCCACCGCAGGGAAGTTGACCGAAGGCGTGTGTAAAATATGCGAATAAAAGAAGGGGAATAACTCGGTAAATCATTTACTGTTTTATGAAGGGTATCTTATGAATTTCATCGTCTTTTCCAAATACCAAGAAATAACTGCCGGGCATTAGTGAACGGATATCTACCGAGGTGATGGTGGTGCCGTTGTCCCATGAACTTGTTGCATGTTTAACAGGAATCATAGTCCCATCTGCTGCAACAGCGTAAAACGTTTCAAGAGGAATCTGATAGGTTTGCAGTTTAATAAATTCGGCACTCGGATTAGGATACAATCCCAATATCACACCTTTTGGCGCTTCGTCCAATCCAACAAAAAATCGGCTGCACGGACCGCTAAGTGCTTGCGGAAAGGCCCCATGACCCGTTGAGGGAACATTCGCTAAGGTAAGCGCATTGCTTCCCGTATTCGTAACGTACGATTTAACGCAGCTGTTGGAGGCATCCATTTGATCAATTGTATTCACATTATACCAGTCTCCTTGAACTCGTTGCTCAGTAATATCAACCAACATAAAACCGCGTTTTGTTAATTCCACATACTTAATATCTGGATTTTGCAGTGTGATTAAACCGGATAGATTAATCGGTACTCCAGGAGAGGTTACGCTTGGGGTTACCATCTCAACACCAACGGGGTTATTGCCATTTTTAAGGTCTACCGCCCAGCTCGTGTGGATATCCCCCGTAAGCACCACCATGTTGTCTATGTTATTTGAAGTAAGATGGTCAAATAATTTCTGTCGCTCTGCGGGGTACCCATCCCAAGAATCTGTATTAACCGGCGTACCAAAAATTTCTACTGAACCGATCATCACTTGATTACCAATTATTTTCCATGGTTGAGTTGTGGTGCTAAGCTCATTTTTAAGCCAATTGAATTGCGAGGGACCAAGTATAGTGCGCGCTGTATCGTTGAATACCGGATCGTTTGCACCGACTTGCTGGTCTCTGCCTTCTAGACGGGTATCGAGCATGATGATTTCCGCTAAATCACCGAGCTCAAACGTTCTGAAAATTTCTTGATTGCCCGGCGCCTTTGGTCGAATTGGAATCCATTCAAAATACGCTTTTTTTCCCGCCGACATTCGTTGTGCCCAAGGACCCTCATTCGCTTGATGGTTATCGGCCCCACCAGGATAAGAATCATTAGCGGTTTCATGGTCATCCCAAATACATATCCATGGAAAATTTTGATGTAGTTTACGCAGGGCATAATCTAGGCGGTATGAATTATAACGCAGGCGATAGTCGTTTAATTCAGTGATTTCTTCAGCGGGTTGCCACGTTCTATCTACATTCCCATTCGGAGAAAATCCCTGACTTTCATATTCATATATGTAATCACCAAGCATAAGCACTGCATCTACATCGTTTCGGTTTGCAATGGCTTCGTACGCGTTGAAATAACCAGACTCTAAACTCGCGCATGACACCACCGCTAATCGCATGTTATCTACCGCCCCAAGTGGAAGCGTTTTCGTTCTACCTACTAGACTATAGGCACCATTATGTTCAAATTCATAGTAGTAAAAGGTATTGGGATTGAGGCCTGTAACATCAATTTTTACGGTAAAATCTATCGTGGAATCAGTCGTGAATGAACCACTAGAAACGATGTTAGTAAATTGATTATCAGTTGCTACCTGGTATGTCCCACTTAATGTTTGTCCAAAATCAGCAGGGGTAATCCGTGTCCAAATAATTACACGATCACTTAATGGGTCACCTGAAGCTACACCATGATAGAATGGCGCTATACATTCTGGCGCACTTATGCTACTTTGTGCAAACCAGGAAGCGATAGTACTTAAAAATACAACGAATAGTTGAATTTTAAATGTGGAATACATAAGCGTATGTTTTAGCAATTTTACAACCTTTTTTTATACCCTATGTCAATTAAACATCATTGAATTATAAACAAAACATAATAAGAATCATATTTTTTACCCATATTAATCAAGTTGTTTGTGGGTTATTATATCTAATATTGTTGAAATAATATAATTAATTACCCATGGAAGAGAACATGTACAAACAGCACGAAGAGAACAAGGATTGGATGAGTCGAGTAGCATTCTACAAAGATGAAATCACCATTTTACAAGGAGTTTTATCAGAGATTGCTAGTAAAAACACCGGTGATGAAGTCTTAAAAGAGGTTGAGCATTACCAAAACCAGTTCATTGTACAACGGGATAATTTGGATCAACTAGCGCATAACATTCGTTTGAATGAGCAAAAGTTTCAGCAAGAAGTAAACGATAATCCAGTGGCTGTTGATCATAGAAGAATGGAATACCATCAAGCAGAAAAAGATTTTATTGAATATTTTGAAAATAACTTTAAAGGTTTGAGAACCGATTTCAAGACCTTTTCATCAAAATGGATGTAATGCTATTGCACTAGGAGTGCTTGATGTTTGAATATCCCACGTTGGAAATCAATGTCAATGCGTCCTAGAAATAGTCCTGCCCAGCCCGTCTGATTAATCAAGACGGGTTTTTTATTGGCATTTTCCATGATTAATGG
>CANHSL010000098.1 GCA_947463385.1 Flavobacteriales bacterium | reverse complement strand
TGACGTTCGAACACGTGGTTGGTAATTGGATCTATGGATTGAATTCCTTCAATTTCGTCACCAAAAAACAAGATTCTTACCACATGGTCGGCGTAGGCTAGGTAGATATCTACCGTGTCGCCGGTAACTCGAAACATACCCCGTTCAAACACTTCTTCGCTGCGGGTGTATAAATTTTCAACCAATCGATGTAAAAATTTGTTTCGTGGAACTTCCATTCCCACATGGATGGGAAGGATACTCTTCTTAAATTCGTTGGGGTTTCCGATTCCATAAATGCAAGAAACCGAAGCAACTACGATGATGTCTCTACGACCAGACAGTAGGGCGGATGAAGCAGATAATCTGAGTTTTTCAATTTCATCGTTAATGGAAAGGTCTTTCTCAATGTAGGTGTTGGTAACAGGTATATAGGCTTCCGGTTGATAGTAGTCGTAATAAGAAACGAAGTATTCTACCGCATTATTAGGAAAAAACTGTTTGAATTCAGCGTATAGCTGGGCGGCTAAGGTCTTGTTGTGTGAGAGAATCAAGGTTGGTTTTTTCACTTGTTCAATCACATTGGCCATGGTAAAGGTTTTACCGCTGCCCGTTACTCCCAATAAGGTTTGAAATGTAATCCCCGCATTAACACCTTCTACCAATTGACGAATCGCCTCAGGTTGATCCCCAGTGGGTTGGTATACCGAAACCAATTCAAAATCCATGGTGCAAAGGTAGGGGAATTAAAAGCAAATACGGTGTGTCTTGTTGGGGTCCAGTCCAAAAAAAAAGAGGTCCGAAGACCTCTTTAAAATCGATATATTGAATTGGGCTTATTCGCCTTTCTCCATTTTTTCTTTCAATCCAGCTAGGGCATCTAAATCACCAAGGGTAGATTTCTCATTTCCTTTGTTGATTGCTTTAACCGCCTCATCCGTGTTTGATCCAGTGCTTGCTTTCTTAGTACCTTTTGCTGGTTTAGCAGCCGGTGCAGGAGCTTCTTGTGTATCATCAAACGTACGTGTGTGAGATAAAACAATTTTTTTAGCGTCCTTATTGAATTCAATCACAATAAAATCAAGGGTTTCTTCTACTTTCGCGTTAGAGCCATCTGCCTTGCGTAAATGCTTGCTTGGGCAAATTCCTTCCACACCATAAGGTAGAGAAACGATTCCAGATTTGTCTTTCATTTCAGTAATGGTTCCTGAATGCGTTGAGCCTTCAGCAAACGTTCCTTCGAACACATCCCATGGATTTTCTTCCAATTGTTTGTGACCTAATGAAATTCTACGGTTTTCACGATCGATTTCCATAACAATAACATCGAGCATATCACCAACCTTACAGAATTCTGATGGATGCTTGATTTTCTTTTGCCATGATAAATCAGAAATGTGAATTAATCCATCAACACCTTCTTCAAGTTCAACAAATACACCAAAGTTGGTGAAGTTTCGAACTTTTGCTGTATGTTTAGAATCAACAGCGTATTTGCTTTCGATTTCACTCCATGGATCTGGCATCAATTGTTTGATTCCAAGACTCATTTTGCGCTCATCTCTGTCAAGTGTTAAAATAACTGCCTCAACGGTATCTCCGATTTTCATGAAATCTTGGGCGCTACGTAAGTGTTGAGACCATGACATTTCTGAAACGTGGATTAAGCCTTCAACACCCGCTGCGATTTCAATAAACGCACCGTAGTCAGCCATAACCACTACTTTACCAGAAACTTTATCACCAACATTTAAGTTCACGTCAAGTGAATCCCATGGATGTGGTTGAAGTTGTTTCAATCCTAACGCGATTCGTTTCTTATCGTCATCAAAGTCAAGGATTACCACATTGATTTTTTGATCAAGCTCTAGTAATTCTTCTGGATGGTTCACGCGACCCCAAGAAAGGTCTGTAATGTGAATTAATCCATCTACACCACCAAGGTCGATGAATACTCCGTACGAAGTGATATTCTTAACAACACCTTCCAATACTTGTCCTTTTTCAAGGCCAGAGATGATTTGTTTTTTCTGTTCTTCAATTTCAGCTTCAATAAGCGCTTTGTGAGATACAACAACATTTCTGAATTCTTCATTGATTTTAACAACTTTGAACTCCATGTTCTTACCAACATACACATCGTAATCACGGATCGGCTTCACATCGATCTGAGAACCAGGCAAGAAAGCCTCAATTCCAAATACGTCTACGATTAAACCACCTTTGGTACGACATTTAACATATCCTGTAATGATTTCACCACTGCGCAATACGTCATTTACACGAATCCACGCACTGTGCATACGTGCTGTGCGGTGAGAAACGATTAACTGACCTGTTTTGTCTTCTTGTACTTCAACGTACACATCAACCGTGTCTCCAACTTTTAAGTCCGGATTGTAACGGAACTCATTCGCTGCAACAACACCTTCTGATTTGTACCCGATGTTTACAATTACTTCTTTTTTAGTAATCATTTCAACGGTACCTTGAATCACTTCTTTTTCATTGATAGAAGTTAAGGTTTTCTCGTACTTGTCTGATAACTCAGAACGTTGAATTTGGGTATATCCGTCTAAGGATAATGCTTCCCAATCGAAATCTGCACTTCCGTGCGACGCGATTTCTTTTTTGTTAGATTTTGCCATGTGGCTATAAATGTTTGTATTTCAATGTGTTCGGCCATTGAAAGGGTTAAATAATTGGCCGGATTCCGAACGTCGACCGTATTTCAAGGGTGCAAAGTTACACTTAAAATCTAAGATATACGCATCTGGGCCTAATTTTCATTCGGATTTTTCGGGAAATTGGCAATCATTTTGAATTTTGATCCCTGAAGTTCCATACAAGCTTTCCACAGTGTTTGATGGTTTTCTTCAAAAACGAAACTTAAGGGTATGTTGTTCGCTGCAATCCAGCTGTGTTCTTTGATTTCTTCATCCAGTTGATTTTCATCCCATCCACTATATCCAACGAAAAATTTCAGTTGAATGGCATCGTACCCGTTTGAATCTAAGTATGCTGCGAGGGAATCAAAATCCCCACTGAAATAAACACCTGGTCCACAAGCCAAAGAGTTTTCAATGGTATCTCCCAGGTTATGGAGAAAAAAGAGTTGGTTTTTCGCAACCGGTCCACCAATAAATAAGGCGTGGTCTTTTAAGTCCTGACGTTCAATGATGTCATGTAAATTCAAGGCCAAGGGATTGTTAAGCACAAAGCCAAAGGTTCCTTCCGCATCGTGCTGACATAAATACACCACGGATCGCTCGAAAAACGGATCGCCTTGAAATGGATCCGATAACAAAAAGCCCCCAGCCATGGGCTCTTCACTGTTTTCAAATATTAAGCTTGTCTTTTTCACTGATTTTTAGCGCCACAAAGATAAGGTTTTCTACTTTTGTATTTATGAAACTTGGTGCAATCGATGTGGGTTCTAATGCTATGCGCGTTTTGGTGGGGGAGGTTACCAAACCCGTTGGGATATGGCATTATTCAAAAATAGCGTATTTGCGACTACCTGTTCGCTTAGGCGAGGAGGTATTTGACAAAGGAAAAATTTCCGATGAGAAAATCGAGAAATTCATCGAAGGAATGCGTATTTTTAAGAATTACCTCGATTTTTATGGCGTATCCGATTATCGTGCAGTAGCTACTTCAGCCATGCGTGATAGCTCCAATGCAAAAAAAATCATTCAACGCGTAAAGAAAGAAACCGGAATTACACTGGAGGTCATTACTGGTAAGGAAGAGGCGGAATTGGTTTATCTTACCTTTCAGTTAATTCCAGACTTAAAAATGAACTATGTACTAATTGACGTTGGTGGGGGTAGTACGGAAATCACGCTGTTTCAAGATAACAAGGTACATGCAGCGAGGTCCTTTCAAATAGGCAGTGTTCGGCTCTTAAAAAATAAAGTTTCCATAAAATCATGGGATGAAGTTCATGAATGGTTAGCATCAGAAATTTTACCTTTCAAACCGGCCCGTGTATTTGGCTCAGGAGGAACCATTAATAGCGTGCACAAAGTGCTCGGGAAGCAAGATAAAACGCCGGTTGATTTGTTGGAAATGAAAACACTTCAAGCGCAATTAGAGCCCCTAAGCATTGAAGAACGAATTTATCAATTCAAGATTAAACCAGACCGTGCAGATGTCATTGGTCCCGCTATGGAAATCTATATAAAAATGATGCAATCCCTGGGGCTAGATCAAATTTATGTACCGAAAATGGGCTTGTCCGATGGCATGATGTTAGATTTATACCGAGAAAAAACACTATGAGTCAAAAACCAGCAATTCCAAAAGGAACACGAGATTTTCTCCCGAATGATGTGCTTAAACGCAAGTTGATTTTCTCGACCATCGCAGATGCCTTTCATCGCTTCGGTTTTCAGCCCATTGAAACACCAAGCTTCGAATTATCAAGTACCCTCATGGGTAAATACGGGGACGAAGGGGATCGCTTGATTTTTCGCATCCTAAATTCTGGGGAAAAAGTACGCAAAGCAGATTTAGAAGCCCTTGCCGCAGATAACCTTCCTCGGTTTGCAAATTCATTGTCAGAAAAAGCATTACGCTATGACTTAACCGTGCCCTTTGCGCGCTTTGTTGTTCAGCATCAAAACGAACTTAGTTTTCCATTTAAGCGCTATCAAATTCAGCCGGTATGGAGAGCGGATCGACCGCAGCATGGGCGGTATCAAGAGTTTTATCAATGCGATGGCGATGTAGTCGGTAGCGACTCCTTGCGCAATGAAGTGGAACTTATTCAAGTGATTGATCAAGTGCTTAGCACCTTGAAATTACCAGGATTTACCATCAAACTGAACAATAGAAAAGTGTTAAGTGGGATTGCAGAAGTGTGCAATGCTTCTGATCAGTTGATTCATCTGACTGTAGCGCTGGATAAATTGGATAAAATTGGTGAAGATGGGGTGATTAAAGAGTTGATGGACAAAGGATTTGATTCATCCTTGGTAGATTCAATAAAACCTTTGTTTCAATTGTCAGGTTCCTTTGAAGAGCGAATTTCCTTTCTTTCTAACTTTCTGTCGAAGAGTGAAATCGGTATGAAAGGCTTGGAGGAGTTGAGCTACATTCATAGCAAGTTCAAGAATAACCCTCTAGAGAAAGGACAATTGGAATTAGACGTGACCTTGGCGCGTGGGTTAAATTATTACACCGGGGCAATTATAGAAGTTAAAGCGCATGCGGTGGAGATGGGCAGTATTTGCGGGGGAGGTAGATATGATGATTTAACTGGACTGTTTGGTGTAAAAGGCTTGTCAGGCGTTGGGATTTCTTTTGGAGCTGATCGCATTTACGATATCATGGAAACCCTTGGCTTATTCCCTGCTGATTTAAGCAGCGGACCAGACCTGTTGTTTTTGAATTTTTCGGAAGAAGAAGCGGATCAATGTGCCATTTGGGCTAATTCAGTTAGGGGCTTGGGCAAGGTTGCCGAAGTTTATCCTTCACAAGCCAAAATGCAAAAGCAACTAAAGTATGCAAACGACAAAGGAGCTAAGTGGGTATTGTTTTATGGCGAAGAAGAACGCCAAAAAGGAATCGTAATTCTTAAGCATATGGAGTCGGGCGAACAGTACGCTTATTCGGCAGATGCTTGGTTGTCTTCATGGGAAGGGTAGCGATTTAATTCTATCAATTCCAAGTCTTTACATTTCCCCATTTCAATGGTAAATCTAAGTATTGTTCTGGCTTTATGAAATCCTTTAATGCCGCAAGCGCCCGGATTCATCCAAAGGACATTTCGTTCCTTCACATATTTTACCAAGGTGATGTGCGAATGACCGCAAATGAATAGGCCTGGTTTTTCAAGCGCTAAGAGTTCTTTAATGGAATCCGCCAATTTTTCGGGCCGACCTGCGATGTGTGTCATACACACCTTGAGTCCTTCGATTTCAAAGCTTTCCAATGCCTTTGTTTCATTTCTAAGCATTGCCCCATCAATGTTCCCGTAAACCACCCGACAGGGTTTCATGGCTCGGATTTTATCTAACACAGCAATATTTCCAATATCTCCTGCGTGCCAAATTTCATCTACATCCGCAAGGTAAGTGCAGACATCAGCACCCAGATATCCGTGCGTATCTGAAATTAATCCAATGCGTTTCATTGCTTTAAGATTGCTCCTCGTTTAACTGTTGTAGGTAGGTTTCGTAGTAAACACCTTTCTGCTTCATAAGCAATTCCGGGCTACCCATTTCTATGATTTCTCCATGCTCCAACACGATGATTTGTTCGCAATTCCGTAGGGTCGAGATTCGATGGCTTACCATGACAATACTCGGAGCTTGGGGTAGTGAACGCAGTTCATGAAGGATAATCTCTTCGGTCTCCGTGTCAACGGCGGAAAGGCAATCATCCATAAGCAACAACCGTGGCTTTCTAATCAAGGCACGCGCAATGCTGATTCGTTGTTTTTGTCCCCCGCTTAAATTCACTCCCAATTCTCCAAGTTGAGTATCCAATTGGTCTGGAAATTCTTGGATGTTATGCCAAACATGAGCTTTAGTAAGCGCATTAATAATTGCTTCGTCTGTAACGTGCTCATGCGCTCCAAAGGCAACATTGTTTCGGATGGTGTCGGAAAATAAAAACACTTCTTGCGGAACTACGGCGATTTGCGAGCGATAATCCTGTAAGTTAATAGTATTAAGGGCTTGATGGTTGATGTGTACGACACCTTCATTGGGATCAAATTGTCGTCCAATCAAGTGCAATATACTTGATTTACCACTTCCGGTTTTACCTAAAATCCCCAAATGTTGTCCGGATTTAAGTACAAAATTCACATCCTTAAGGGCCTGTATGCCTGTGTTTGTATACGTGAAACTCACATGGTTGAACTCAATGTCGCCGCGTAAGTCAAAGGCTTCTTCGCTTGGATTGGCTATGCTGGGTTTTGTGTCTAAAAATTCATTAATCCGTTGCTGAGAGGCTTCGGCTCGTTGAATGATGGAGGTTACCCATCCAATAGATACGAAGGGCCAGGTTAGGTTATTGACGTAAAAGATGAAGGCTACAATGCCACCAAGACTCATTTGATGCGTTTCAGTCAACAAGCCACCAACATAAATGACTAATAAGGTGCTCAATCCAATCAAGAGCATGATGGTAGGCATAAACAGCGCGTTGATCAATACTAAACGCATGCTTTTGTTTCGGTAGGAATTGGCTGCGTGTTCCATGCGTTCGCTGGTTGGACCAAACTGGCTGTATGCTTTAATTAAGCGAATGCCGGAAAATGTTTCTTGTGCGAGTGTAGAGATGAGGGATTGTTCTTCTTGTACACTTTTACTTGCCTTGTTTATTTTGTTGGAAACTTTGTAAATAAT
>CANHSL010000097.1 GCA_947463385.1 Flavobacteriales bacterium | reverse complement strand
TAAATCCCCGGATTCGTTAAAATCACCCCAGATCAAGTCTTGTACGCGGTTATTTCCGATGGGGTCTTGGTTAACTTTTTGCATGGTTCCCCAGGTATTTCCTCCATCACTGGATTCCATTAAATACACATCGGATTGATCGTTCTGCTCACTTAAAAAACAATAGGCGAGATGACCTGCGTGCGCTTGGTCCGCAATGAGTTTGCCTGCGCGTTTAAACAAGCTATTACTCACGCCCACATTTAGTCCTTGATAAACTATTTCGTGAGTTATTGTTGTCCCAAGATTGGTTGAACTCGCTAAAACTTGCCGCGGATAAACGGATTGCGAAACGACATACGATGGATAAACGGCATAGAATGTTCCGGTGCCATCGATGGCTGGGGTGGGCATGGGTTGCGTAATGCTTGTTCCTGCCAAATAATTTACGGTATCCATCACGCGCGGATTCATAAAACTTTGACCTCCGTCGATGCTCACACTTACATACGGATTATACGGAGGAGTAATGAGTGCCGGTTGGTCTGCATTCATCGTGGTTACATAAATCGGTGCGAGTGGTGAATTCCCAGATTGGTCTACTACCATCCACGGCCGATCAATACACAGTTTATTCGGACAATCTGATATGTTGATTACTTCAACTGCAGTTCCCCACGTGATGCCTCCATCCGTTGATTTTCTAAGCACGACTTGGCCTTGAGTAAATCCTGCATTGTCATAATCTATATAGCACATAAAGACATTTCCTAAATGATCAAAGCCTAGGCTTACATCTGCGGATGAATTTCCGGGTGCGAGATGCGCTTGAAAAATCGGTGCACTCCAGGTCGTACCGCCGTTTGTGGAGTAGGCGGACTTAATGACTATTTTTTGTCCAAACTGAAAGCCCATCCATGCCGCCACAAGGTGTTGCGGATTGCTTGGGTTGATGGCAATTGACGGCTCTCCTTCGAAGTAAGTTCCAGAGGATACCAGCACGTTTTGACCAATGACTATTGAAGAAAGTATACAAAAGCAACAAAAGACAATGGCCTTCATTAGTTTCTGCGAATCGGATTAAGACTATAACCTTTGGCGCGTAATAGTTCCAAGACTCCATTTGGTCCAGGGAGATGTCCAGCACCGACAGCAATGAAGGTGTTTTCACGCTCAATTTGATCGGTAATGACAGGAATCCATTGGGTATTTCGTTTGTTTAGGAAGTTCTCAATGAAATCCGGAAACCCTTCAGATTCAGTAACAATATCGACGTAAAGTGAATCTATGGATTCGCTTAGGTAGTTTGCTAACATCGCATCATAGCTTTGCGTTTCTTTCATCCCATCGATGAGCATCTGTACCTGGTCTTCCAATGAAACCGTATTGATTGTTTGCATTTGCACTTGAATGGATTCTAGTCCCATCGTTTTTTTACTTCCCTTCTTCGCCATTTCACCAAATTCCAGTTCATAGGATTTTGTATTTTCTATGGATTCTTGAAGCATAACACTCGAGAAGAAAAATGGCTTCAAGCGACTATAGCGCTTAAACTTCTTCTTGCTCATGCCATTGGAATCCACGGCGTAGGTGTAAATCAACTGGTATTGCGCTTCGGTACAGATGTCGCGCAAGGTTTTACCTTCAGGAAGTATAGTCTCTTTCGCTAACTCGATTTTCTGAGCAAGGTCCATGTTTAAATCGACTTCCATGGCAATCATGCTAGACGAATTAAAGGCAGCCGTTAAGGTAGAGTCGATGTTGAACTGGTCTTTAGGCATCAAATGTATGGTGCCAAAAAGATAAGAGGTGTGTTGACCATTTTTACTCTTTATTTCATATAACAGTTGACTATTCGCAAGGAATGAGACAAGTAAAGAACCGAGTAGTAAGCCTGTTTTCATTTCCTTCTTATTCGAAATCTTTCAAATCAACAGCACCATTGATTTCTGTAGTGTCAACCGTAATATTGAAGGTGATTGGTCCAGCATTCAATATCGTTTTATGTGGCATTAATACCCCGTTTACGGATTTATAATCTGCATATTCAATGACCGTAGTAGAGGACTCACCATCCTGATTCATTACCTTAACTGTTTTAGATTTAAGGAAAGTTGACTTATCGTAGTAGTGATACACCTCACCGCTAGCTCCAAATGCGATTTTAACTACATAAAACGGCATTCCATTTTCAGATTCTATTCCAACAACTTCTGGTTTAAAGGCTGAGGTGGAATTCACCCAATTCATTTCTGGAATAACCCCTTGTTCCATGGACGCAATCGCAAGTTCTTCGGAAGACATTTCTTTCTTACCTGTTTGCATATTGAAGGTATAGCCAGTTTTACCATCAAAATACTGTTTCTGTGCAATCATACCATTGAACTCCATTTTATCAGCCTGAATTCCTTTATTCGTGTAGTATGAAGTACTGCTCAATGGAACCGGAATTTTATCTGATTTCAAGGTGGATTTCTGCACCATGGATTTGATTTTACTTACCGTTTTCGTCGCTGCTTTTAAGGAAGAAGCTTGTGTTAAACTTAAGGTTACCTTGGTAAGTAAGTCATTGATTGTTAGGTCAGATGCGATTTTATCTGTTTTTACATCCCCAAATTCATCCAGTTTAGTAACCTGACCATCGGAATCAAAGCGCTTAATTTTTTCCAATACCGCTTCATTGCCTACCACAATGATATTGTAGTTGTTGGCTTTGATGTATTTGGAAGCAACCGCTTTAAGGTCCGCCGGAGTGATCGCGTCTAATTGTTGCAAATACGTTTTGTAATAATCTGCAGGTAGGCCATAGCGTTGAATGTTGTACGCAAAACGTGCAATCGTTTGTGGACGCTCTAAAGATCGTGCAAAGCTTCCGTTCTTTGTAGCTTTGGTAAGTTCTAGTTCATCCGCTTTGATGTCGTCTGCCAATAAGCGATTTAATTCATTTACGATTTCAGTAATCGCAGAGTCTGTTACATCATTTCGGAAGTTACCGCTAACGGATACCCAACCGCCGTTGTTTCGTATATTCAATCCAGAATAGCATCCGTAGGTAAAGGCTTTATCTTCACGTAAATTCTGCATAAGGCGGGTTCCAAACCCACTGCCACCAAACACATCGTTTAGTACGGTCAGTTTTAAATTATCTGGATTCCCCATTGACATTGGTATTGGAAACGTAACTTGGATTACGGATTGAACGGCGCCTGGTTTATTTACAAAATACACCTGGTTCCCATCCGATTTCACGGGGTCTTTAAATTGTGTTTGAGATGGTGTAATTCCCTTCCAAGAACCAAAGTATTTTTCGATGTACGCGTCAGCTTCTGCTCGAGTAATGTCTCCAACAATTACCAAATAGGCACCTTGTGGCGTAAAGTGTTGCTTGTAATACCCTTTAACATCGTCTAGGCTAATTGCTTCAAGTGTTTTAAAGGTCATAACCTCACCGTACGGGTGATTCGGGAAATTTACTTTAACAGTAGCATTATTTGCCATGCCTTGTCCTTCGGATTTTAATGAAACCAATCCCGATTTAAACTGATCAACAATCCGTGTATATTCGGATTCAGGGAACGAAGCATTCAAAGTAATGTCTGCCATTAATCCCATTCCTTTATCCAAGTGTTTTGTGAGTGTAGACAAGTAGATGTTGGTCGCGCTGGCATTTATGGTGGCACCAATAAAATCGATTTCTTTATCCAATTGATCTTTTGACCTATTTTGCGTGCCAGACATGATTAATGATCCTGTCAATTCATTCAAGCCCGCTTTGCTTCCCTCAAATCCTGGATTGTATCCAAGGGTCAAATCAAACGATACTTTAGGTAATTTGTGGTCTTCTGAAAGAATGACAACCATTCCATTTTTTGTGGTCCATACGGCTGATTCTTTAAGTTGAATCGGAGTAGGGGTAGCCGCTTTCGGCATGATCGAACGATCAATTTGAGCGTATATGCTACTGAACGCTAAGGCTACGAGGAGTGATAAGGTATATTTCATGATTATTTTTCAGTTGGTAAGTAATATAAAATGACGCGTGCATTATCTGTAAGATAGGTGTTCGCTACGCGTTGAATGTCTTCTTTTGTGACCTTGCGATACATTTCAAGCATTTGATTTGTACGTGCTGCCGTCCCGTAGTATACGTAGTTATCTGCAAGGCTTTCTGCGATTCCGGCTACCGATGAGGTAGATTCAACCACTTGTTTTTCGAATTTATTTAATACAGATTGATACTCTTCATCGGAAATCAACTGATCTTTCATGGTTCGAATTTCTATGTCAAAAGCAGCTTGGATATCCGTCAACGAAATTCCTTCTTTCGCTAAGGCTAAGAAGATATTCATTCCGCCATCCTCTAATCCGTAATTAAACGAACTCGCATAGGTTGCCATTTGTTTCTTTTCGATGAGGTTTTTATTAATTCGTGAACTGTTAGATCCCGATAAGATTTCATTCATGAATTCTAAGGCGTAGCTGTCTGCATTCTTTTGGTCTGGAATTTTGTATCCCATAAAAATAGCAGGCAATTGGATGTTGTCGTAGATGGTGTCTGTGATAATTCCACGAATTGGCTCCATGTCTTTTTGGGTTCTTCGCACCACGATTGGCGTAGCTTTAAGTTTGTTTAAGATAGCAATCGCTGCCTTATCTTTTGTCTTATTAATGTCCTTTGCATCAAACTTACTTTTGTCGATGCCATATTTCGCAACAAATTTTTCTGAACTCAGGCTAAGTACATCACGGTATAGGTTAATGGCTTGACCGCTAGGTATGGAACCGAAATACTGCTCAATCCATAGTTTAGTTTTTTCAATTGGAATATCTCCGGCAATGGATATCGTAGCATTGTTTGGTACATAAAAATCCTGGTAAAACTGTACATAATCGGCTTCAACTGCTGCATCTAAGTGCTCCATTGAACCGATTGGAACCCAACGATACGGATGACTTGGGAAGGCACGTTTGAACATTTCAGAAATAAAACTCGCATACGGCTGGTTGTCTACCCGCTGACGTTTTTCTTCTTTTACCACACTTCGTTGTGTTTCGATACCGACGTTTTCCACTTTGGCATGCAACATACGCTCACTTTCTAACCATAGGCCTAATTCCAACTGGTTTGAAGGCAAAATTTCGTAATAATACGTTCGGTCTTGCGAAGTATTCGCGTTCAAAGTACCTCCATTTTTTTCAACTAACTTAGAGTATTCACCTCTTCCAATGTTTTGAGATCCTTCAAAAAGTAAGTGTTCAAAGAAATGCGCAAAACCGGTGCGTTCGGTGTTCTCATTTTTAGAACCAACATGATAGAGTACGGAAACAGCAACAATCGGTGTGCTGTGTTCTTCGTGAAGGATTACGTGAATACCGTTGGGTAAATCGTATTCGATGTAATTAATTTTACTTTGTGCAAATCCCGTATTTAAAAGGATAAGTGCAAGCAGCGTTAGAAAAATGGACTTCATAGTTAAATTTTTGAAGCGCTAATTTACAACAAAGTAGGCAATCCAAATGATGTCGGTTGAAATTTAATCACCACCAAGAAATTGGCCTAAAAATTGCCTACCTTTGATCCCATGCAGCGAATGTTACCCTTGGTGTTCTTGTTGTGCTCCATTGCCTATGGTCAAACGGTTGTTCCGTTCAGAGATTTTAATAATTTTTTCTTGAGTTATGAGAATGGTGGGTTTAAAACCATTGAAATTCAACCGGTAAAAGATTACCAAGCCGGTGACGAATTGGTAGCCTACATTGATACACGTGGAAATTTGCGGCTCTATGATGGTAGACAACGCAAGGACATCACGAATCTAAACGTAGAATATCAAGTGTCAGATCATTTGTTGGGTTACATGATTGGTCCAACCTTAAACATGTGGGATAAAGGTCGTTTGCAAACCTTGACTTATTTCGGGCGCAAGTTCTTAGTAAAAGATTCGTTGATTGTATACGAAGATACGCGATTCAATACCTTAAATGTATATTGGAAAAAAAATACCATGAGTATTGCCACGATCATTGGGGAATTGTCAATTCCAACAACGGTAGGAGAGAATATCTTAGTGTTTAAAGACAATGGGAATTTGTTTAAAGTATTTCAAGATGGAATGATCTATGAAATCTGTGCGTGGAACGGAACGATTGATTTTCAATTAGGTACGGATATCATCTGTTTTAACGACCCAACCACTAGGACCTTCGTTGCATTTGAGCACGGGGAGTTTGTAGACGTTGAGAATCAATTCATGAGAAAGTATAAAGCGGGCAGAGGCTTTGTCGTGTATGAAGACTTGAATTCCAATTTATGGTTGTATAAAAATGGTGAAAAGACCTTGCTGACCAATTTTATTTCATCGTTTTGGGATGTCAAGGATGATGTAGTGATATGGGGTGAGAATAACT
Source organism: Flavobacteriales bacterium (assembly GCA_947463385.1). Classification (GTDB taxonomy): domain Bacteria; phylum Bacteroidota; class Bacteroidia; order Flavobacteriales_D; family Crocinitomicaceae; genus UBA952. The sequence continues at coordinate 1,043 of CANHSL010000097.1, read as the reverse complement.
ATCTCTTTACCTATGTGAACGATGAAAAAATTCAAGTGGCTAATTTTATACCCAATACCTGGGAAATTAAAAACAACACCATTGCATACCGCAACATTATGGGCGGTGTTTCTGCGATGGTTAATGGTGTAAACCATGAAATAACCTTGTTAGCTGATTCCGAGTTTAAAATCTTTGGAAACTCCGTCTTGGTTAAATTATTCAATAATTCGCATCTCGTTTTGTCCGATGGAAAGGTTATTTCGAATTAATACCGCACTAAAATTTCTTGTTCTTTTTCTTGGTATCTCTATGTCTGCCGCAGCACAGGTTCCTGCCTTTGATAAACTTGAACAGTTGTATGATCAGGGAAGGTATCAGCTTGTTTATAGAAAATCTGTCCGCTTATTGAATAAACCTGAATACGACTATTCGCTATTGCCTGAATATTATCAAGCGATTGCTGCACTGCAGTTGTTGCGTAATGAAGGCTGGAGAAGCAGGCATTCAGAAACTATTGATTTGTCTTTCGACTTTTTAAAGACACTCGGAAAGACTGAAAAAGGCACGAAGTTGAAAGTTAATCATGGCCAAGAATTAGTATCGCTTCAAGCCGATTTAAACGATTGGATTGCGGAGTTATCGCAGGATAAGGAGAATAAGCTCGTTCGATTGTATAGTCCGAGTGTTCGAGCATTGAGTGCGGCCGTACGCACGGAGGCGAATGAACCTGCGAGTGTGGCCTGGGAATCACCCTCCGGGTTACTCGGTAAGGAAAAAGCGGTAGCAATGATTGAATTTGCTCAAGGATTTGTTGGCACCCCGTATGTTTGGGCCGGCGAGGAACCCGGTGGGTTTGATTGCAGTGGCTTTACGTCGTATGTGTTTTCTCAGCAAGGAAAAAAAATCCCTCGGGTTTCTCGGGATCAATATGCATCCTCAGTAAAAGTTGAGCCTGCCGATGCATGCATTGGTGATTTGGTCTTTTTTGGACAAGAAGGGATAGTTAGTCATGTTGGGATCCTAGTGAATGAACCAGGTAAGCCCAAACGTATGATTCATTC
>CANHSL010000096.1 GCA_947463385.1 Flavobacteriales bacterium | reverse complement strand
TCCGTATTGCCTCATTTTTCCAATTGTTGGGTGTTTTATCCGCTGGATGCTCAGGTGCCACGTCCCTTGTTTTCACATGAATTCTTTCAGATCGATCTTACCGAATTAGCGCAGTGGGAGATTCGGTATGCACAGAAATACGATCGAGAGAAGGTGGTACTGCTAAGCCCCATGATGTTTAAAACCAAACGGGATTTTAATACGCACCGCTTGCTTCGGGCAATTCATCACAATGTCTTGCTGTCTAAGCTCCCTTCGGAGTGGCATGCTCGGGGTAATGAGTTTTTATTGGCTAAAACAGCGTTGATTGCTGCCTGTGGCGATTCCATTGATTTTTGGAACAGAGCACAGGAGTGCATGGAAGATTGCGAGGTTTCTTTTGCCTTTGGAGAAGAGGCCTTACCCCAAAATCCAATTTCCTATGCGGGATCAAAAGCCATGGATGAACAACTGCTACGAAAGTTGTGCGCCGAGGGGATATCGTACCGCTACCCCGTATTGAACGATGAGATTGTGGAACGCATTGAAAAAGAAATTGACCTCATTGCGCAAAAAGACTATTTGTCCTATTTTTTGATCGCCTGGGATTTTACCTCGTATGCGCGCTCTCGCGGATGCTTTTACGTAGGGCGAGGTAGCGGCGCAAACAGCATTGTGGCTTACCTCTTACGCATTACCGATGTGGATCCCTTAGAATTAGACCTGTACTTTGAACGGTTTATTAACCTCTACCGAAAAAATCCACCCGACTTCGACATTGATTTTTCTTGGAAAGACCGCGATGAGATTGTACGTTACATTTTTGAAAAATACCCCAATGCCGCATGGTTATGCACCTACAATACCTTTCAGTATAAGGCTACCGTGCGTGAATTGGGTAAGGTATTTGGCCTGCCCAAGACCGAAATTGACAAACTGAGCAACCGAAGTATTTCTCCGAATCAGTTAGACAGCATGTCGGCGCTCGTGTTGCGCTACGCGTCCTATGTGCAAGACATGCCTTCTCATTTGAGTGTGCATTCCGGCGGAATCATCATTAGTGAACATCCCATTACATGGTTTTCAGCCACCTTTATGCCGCCGAAAGGCTTTCCTACTACACAATTTTCCATGTTGGAGGCTGAAGATGTGGGCTTGTATAAGTTTGATGTATTAAGTCAGCGAGGATTAGGTAAAATTCGTGAAGCCTTGGACATCATTGCCTATAATCAGCCCGAGGCGCCCTTGGAAGACATACATAATATAAAGCGATTCAAGGAGGACCCTAAAATCAGGGCTATGTTGTTGGAGGCAAAGGCGTTGGGCTGTTTTTATGTGGAATCTCCAGCGATGCGTATGCTCATGGTGAAGTTGAAAGTAGCCACCTACCTTGAATTAGTAGCGGCGAGTTCAATTATTCGTCCGGGAGTATCTCAATCAGGCATGATGAACGAGTATATTTTACGTCACCGAGATCCAGCGCGAAGAGCTAAGGCCAATCCGCTGTTGCTGGAAATTATGCCAGAAACCTATGGCGTGATGGTGTATCAAGAAGATGTAATCAAGGTGGCGCATTATTTTGCGGGCTTGAGTTTAGCAGAGGCGGATGTCTTGCGGCGGGGCATGTCGGGTAAATTCCGTTCGCGGGACGAATTCACGAAGGTGCAGGAGACGTTTTATGGGAATTGTGCGAGCCGAGGCTATACCAAAGAGCTCATTGATGCCGTATGGAACCAAATTGCCAGTTTTGCCGGCTATGCTTTTTCTAAAGGACATTCAGCATCTTATGCGGTAGAAAGTTACCAGAGCCTTTACCTTAAGGCACATTTTCCCTTGGAGTATATGACCGCTACCGTGAATAATTTTGGGGGCTATTATCGCACCGAAATTTATGTGCATGAGGCCCGTAAATATGGGGCACACATTGAACCTCCATGCATTCAGAAAGGGTTTCATCCCTGTGCCTTATACGGTAAGCGCTTGATTTTAGGTTTTGTGTTGGTCGAAGGCTTGGAAGTAGCCGTGGTTCATCATATACTGGAAGAACGTACGATGAACGGTGAATTTCAAGATTTTGAAGATTTTTTGAACCGCGTGCGTGTGCCCCTGGATCAATTGGCCCTGTTGATTCGAATCGGAGCCTTTCGTTCCTTTGGGATTTCACGGAAACAATTATTGTGGCGCGCGCATTATCGCTTGTATAAAGCACCTGTGAAATCAGTACAAGAAGGTTTGTTCGTTGCGCCCGTGCAGGACTTCGTATTACCTGATTTTGAGGAACATCCCATGGAGGCGGTCTTTGATCAGTTGGATTTATTGGGTTTCCCCTTGTGTAATCCGTTCGACTTACTTTCTGAGGCTATTTCTGAACACACACCGGCCGCTCAAATTCCGTACAGCCGTGGGCTGCATATCGAAACCTATGGCTACTTGGTGGCGGTTAAAAAATCGAAAACGAGTAAGGGCGACTACATGTATTTTGGTACCTTCCTTGACATGCATGGTGATACGCTAGATACCGTTCATTTTCCAGAATCCGGAAGGAAATATCCCTTTCAAGGAAAAGGAATTTATCGCCTCAAAGGCGTGGTTAGTGAAACCTTTGAATACTTTTCCCTCGAAGTCGGAGAAATGCATAAACTCCGTTGGATGGATGATGTCAGGTATCGGGAAGTGGCTTCGTAGTAAGAAATTGAAAGATAAATCTTCCTTATTCTAAGCTTCGGTTAGAACGTTTTGATTTCAATTGCTTAAAACCAATTCTTTGTTATTGGTTCCTTTATGTATAAAAATCTATTCATTCACCTTATATTTAGTCTTATTTTCGAACCAAATATTAAGAGAACATGGGATTAGTACAGGCATTTATAAATCAAATCGGACGCGAGGCAGCAAGAGATGTATATAGATCAAGCAGTAAAAAGCTAAAAACGCTGGTTAATAATTCGACAGAAGCATTTACAAATCAAGGTATTTTAAATGAAATAAAGAATTTTGAACTTCATTCTTCAGAGGATTCAACACTACTAAAACTCAGCAATTTAATCGAAAAGGCGGAGAACTCCGAGGTTGATAACTTTGATTGGGAGGAGATTTTTTTAGAATTAGATAATAAGATTGAATTCTGTAAAGAAGCGCTCGGTAACTCACACATGGCTGATTTAGAGGTCCTTGATAAAAAGAATGAAGTGAATTTTTTGAAAAAGAAAAATCAACACGTATCTGTCATTAAAGAAATGATAAAACAGGCAAAAAAAGCAGATAATACCGCAGAAAGACCAATGGGTTGGTTTGTATTTCTCACCGCACTCCTTGGTCTTACTCCGATATATTTTAGGCAAAGTACAGCAAGAATCGTATTGTATCTATTTACCATTGGGATAGTGGCCGTTTGTTTCTTCTACGGGTATATGTTTCTTTCTTATCCGACTCAATTTATAGCGAATTCAAAAATGGGTATTCAAGAATCCTTAAGAGCTGCCCGCTCGTTAGGGATTTCCCTTTTGGTTTTAGGTAGTATTTTTTATGCCTTAATTACAGTATCTTCATTCAAACATATCCGAAGAAAACGTGCCGAATTCGGTGCGAAGGAGGATTATTTGTTACTTCTTGAACAGTACTTGAGTGCATATCAGTAAAGAACTTTTTTTTAGTCTAGGTGTTATCTCTTCATGTACCAACTCAAACGCACGCAACTCGTCAAAGCCAACATCGATACGTGTTGGGATTTCTTCTCCTCACCAAATAACCTCTCGAAAATTACGCCTTCCTCCATGGGATTCGTGGTGCGGACCGAAGTGCCTGAAAAAATGTACGAAGGGCTCATGATTGAATATACCGTAAAACCCTTGCTCGGTATTCCGATGCGCTGGGTAACGGAGATAAAAACAGTACGAGACAATGCCTTCTTTGTGGATGAACAACGGGTTGGACCCTATACCATTTGGCATCACGAGCACCATTTTAAAGACTTGGGAGATTCCGTAGAGATGACGGATATCGTTAGTTATCAATTACCGCTTGGGATATTGGGTCGAATAATGCACGCCTTATTTGTTCGGAAAAAACTAGAGTCCATTTTTGCTTACCGATTTGAAGTAGTAGAAAAGCTTTTCAATCAAAATTAAGGAGATTGCTTACCTTTGAGCCATGAAGTTCAAGGATTATCCCATCCATCCATCTATCTTACAAGCCATTGAAGACTTAGGGTATAAGCGCCCCACAGACATTCAATTCAAGGTTATTCCACACATTCTCAACGGTGAGGATGTCATGGCGGTTGCGCCAACCGGAACGGGAAAGACCGCAGCCTTTGCGATTCCCTTGATTCATAAAGTCAATGGGTATGCCCGTAAATCTGGAGTTCAGGTTTTGGTTATGGTGCCAACCCGTGAATTAGCACGACAAATTGAGCAGGTTTTTCTTGACTTGAGCAAACATTTATCCATAAGTATACTTTCTTTGATTGGGGGAGTAGAACAGGAAAGTCAAATTAAAAAGCTAAAAGAAAACACCCAAATTCTAATTACCACACCCGGTCGAATGTTTGATTTGATCGCTCAAGGGTATTTGGATATTTCTACCGTAAAGATGTGGGTGCTCGATGAAGCAGATTTAATGCTTGACTTAGGCTTTGCACGCGATATTGTGGATGCGAAACGTAAGTTGCCTCGGTATTTGCAAACCTTGTTTTTTACAGCAACCATCAATAAAAAGATTAAATCCTTGGCGTATGATGTGGTAAAAGATGCCATTCGAATTCAAATTACTCCCGGAAATCCCGTGTCAAAAAATGTAGATCATCAGGTCATGATGGTGGAGATGGATGACAAGCGATTTTTTCTAGAAAATATTCTGACGGAGTATCCGGAAGAACGGTTTATGATTTTTGTTCGAACCAAGGTACGCGCAGAACGTGTGCAAAAAGCCATGGAACGCATTGGCATTTCGGTAGAAATTTTACATGGAGGGAAAGAACAGAGCGAACGGTTTAATACCTTAGAACGCTTTCGTTCGGGTGCCAATAAAGTATTAGTTACCACGGATGTGGCGTGCAGAGGAATCGATATTCCTGAGGTAGAATATGTAATCAATTATGACCTCCCCGATAACCCTGAAAATTATGTGCATCGCTGTGGACGAACGGGTAGGGGAAACAGCAGAGGGCAGGCCTTGAGTTTTTGTAGTACGGGTGAAATTCCACTGCTGGACGCGATTGAAGCGTACACCGGAACTGAAGTTGCTCGCTTTGAATTGAACGCCGACGAATACGCAGAGATCTTACGCGATCAACTTGATCCGGATGAAAACTGGATTAAACTCATGAAAGATAACGATACCGAAAACTGGGATTAATTTTTGTTTATCGATTTTATCTTTCACATCTTGGACAACCTTTCCCTCTTAAATGTTTATATGGAGATTGTTTGAATGGCCCGTGTTGAAGGCATAGTATCTCAAGTTTTAAATGAGACTTTTCATAGACTGTATTGTCGTAAATATATTTATTGTCATGAATCTCTTTCGCTTTTTCAATAAATCTATTTAACCCTAGAAGTCGATTTTTATCACCTTTGATACGTCCGCATTTAGGACAGCCTTGGCCCTTAAGATGATTTGACGGGGTTTGCATAAAGTACCCATGTTCAACACATTCTATTTTAATTTTTAGGTTAGAATTTTCATAAATCGATTTATCATAATTGTATTTATTTTTATGAACCGAATTTGCTTTACTAATAAAATTGTTCACCCCCAATTTCAATTTATTTGCCCCATTTATTCTGCCGCATTTGGGACAACCTTGTCCATTAAGATGATTAATTGGGGATTTAAAAAATTCACCATGGTGTTTACAGATAATTTCTACTTTGTCGGTTACATTTTTATAAATAACTCGTGAATAATCATATTTGCAGTCAAAGATTTCATTAGATTTTGCAATGAATCTATCTAATTCATCCATTATTAATTTTTTATAATAGACGTTTAACTTATCTGAATTTTGAACTTCACTTTTGTTAATATAGTTCGTAATATCGTGAGTTGTTTCTTTTCCCAGATTAAATGAATTCTTAATAAAAATTAATATTCTATCGGTTAAGCTTTTACAATTAAATTCACTTTCTGTTAGAATATCAATTTCTGTGATTTTTCTCAAAGGAACTTGACGGAGTCTTAATACTTGAAATCCAGCGGAAAGTAAATTGCTAGTTTTCTCCAAATCCTTTTTCAATTTGTTTTTGTGCCAAAAAGATCCGTCGTATTCAATTATCAGCTTTAGGCTAGGAATTAAAATGTCAACTCTGTAGATTTTATTGTTAACCTTAACTATATGGTTTTCAGGATTTATTTCTTTAAAAATGAGCATAAGTTCGAACATTATTTCTAGTTCGTTTTTAGATGTATTCGTGACTCTGCAAAACGGACAACCTTGTTTTCGTTTAGTTGCACGATTTGCGATTGCAGCTTCCCAAACATGATTATTATTGATTTTACATTTCCACCATACTTTTTTGCGAGTTCCCCAAACTACCGAATTAGGCAATAGTTCATTTCTCTCCCAATTCCATTCTTCAATAAGTTCTGGATGAGTCGTATTTAAACAATTGGATTCAACTATTTTTAAATTGGCACAACAAGGACAGCCTGATGCAATTTTACGGGTACGACTATTAATCTTAGCATCCCATTCATGATCATTCGCCTTGTTACATTTCCACCATATCTTTTTATTTGACCCGGCATTAACTTGATTTGGTGTTAAATAAGCATTTTTCGTTGGATGCCATTCTTTACATAAATCAGGATGGGTAGTTGTCAATGCGTTCGACTTAACTGTAATTCGGTTTGAGCAAATTGGACAACCACCTTTTTGTCTATTATCAACACTGGCTTCCCATTCATGATCATCTGCCACATCACATTTCCACCAATATTTTTTCTTGGCACGTGGCGCGATTTGTGATGGTTTGATTAAACCATTCTTTGAAGGATGCCATTGTTTAGCGATTTCTGGATAGACCGCAGATAAGCTATTTTCAAATTTAATCTTCAAATTTGCACAAAATGGGCATCCACATCCTCGGTTTCTTGAAGCAACGGTTGCGGGCCATTCATGGTTTTTATTTTTTGGACAAATCCACCAAATTTTATCATTAGAGGTAGCTCTTGTATTTTTAGGGGTTAAGTTTCCGTTTTTAAAAGGGTGCCATTCTTTAGATAAAACTTCATTGACGAATGCGAGGCTTTTTGAAAAAACAAATTTCTTACCACTGCAACAAGGGCATCCTGTACCGCGAACTCTTGAGCTGACAGAGGCTTGCCATATGTGATCCCAAGCGACGTTGCACTTCCACCAAATTTTTTGGTCACTACCCTTAGTTAATTGATCGAAACTAATCTCTTTATTTAGAGTTTCGTGAAATTCACTTAATAACTCAGGGTTTGTTTCAATTAATTGATTCATTTTAAAACAAAATATACCTTAAATTTATAGAAAAACTTGTGTTCTATATTGATTGGTTACAACTCTGTTTTATTTCGATACCGAAAACTGGGATTAATTTTTCTTCTTCGGTTCAATAACAATAGGCTCTGATACTTTTTCTTTCGTTAAGGCGATGTCTAGCACGGATTTCATGGTTTCCACGTAGTGAACTTTCAATCCCTTCAAGTAGCGCGCTTCAATCTCGTCTACGTCTTGTTTGTTCTTGCTGCTCATGATGATTTCCTTAAT
>CANHSL010000095.1 GCA_947463385.1 Flavobacteriales bacterium | reverse complement strand
TGCAGCGATTGTAGACGTGTTGAATCCAAACAATTGGGAATATTACAGCAAATTCAATCCAACCTGTTCGAACCCAAGAGTTGTGTTGCGCAATACAGGCGCCACGGCTTTAACGTCATGTTTTATCCGCTGTTGGATTACCTACGGCAATGAAATTCAATTCAATTGGACAGGAAACTTAGGATTTATGGAAGAAGAGGTGGTAGAAATCCCAGTAAATGATCTTGGATTTTGGATGGATATGGATTCTACAGAAACCTTTACGGCCTATGTTAGTAATGTGAATGGAACCGTTGGAAACGATGAATACCTTCAGAATAGCGTGAAACAAGTAAAATTCGATGCGCCCGAAGTAATCAATGGTCCTTTCTTCGCATGGTTAACTACGAACAACAAGGCGGTTGAGAATTCCTACAAATTAATCGATGGAGCGGGAAATATAATTTTTCAACGAAATCAATTAGCCAATCAAACGCAATACAAAGACACCTTTGACCTGGCGCCGGGATGTTACAGCATTATCATCGAGGATACGGATCACGACGGCTTATCGTTTTGGTATTCAGCTCAAGTTGAGGGTGAAACAAACGGTCAAATGCGATTACGCTATGTGGGTGGAAGCTACATTGAATTATTTCCAGGAGATTTTGGTCACTACCACCGCTACGATTTTTCCGTAGGCTTTGGAGTTGGCTTGAATGAAAATAAGTTAGATCACGAAATTGCCGTATTCCCGAATCCGACGAGCGGTGAAACAACCATTGAGATTTCAGGCTTTGTCGATAATGAAGCAACCCTAGAAATTTATGACATGATGGGAAGAAAATGGTTGACGGAGGAAATGACCGCTTCGCAACATTTTGCAGAATCTCATGTGAATCTTGGTGGTGTTCCTTCAGGAGCGTACATTGCACGGATTGTGACGAAGAACCAAGTGTATACGAAACAATTTATTAAGCAGTAATTATGAATATAAAAGACATGATTACTACGTATTTCCCAGATGTTTGGCAATATGTGGTGATTATTTTAATCTTTATCGTAGCTGCACTTATCATATTATGAAAAGCCTACTAGCCACATACTTTGTATTAATTACCTGTTGGACCTTCAGCCAATTGAATGTAGATTCCTTATCCCATATTTCATACCAGCAATTGCATGGTGCTAACTTGAATGATGTGTGGGGCTATGAAGATGAACTGGGTAATGAATATGCCATCGTAGGTACCTCGAAAGGAACTTCCATTGTAGATATTTCAAATCCATCAAATCCGGTAGAGATTTTTTGGATGCCTGGTACTGAATCCATCTGGCGTGATCCATGTGTTTACGGGGATTATGCCTATGTAACTACGGAAGCTGACGACGGCTTATTAATCATTGATTTATCGCCACTTCCTCTATCTACTAACCTTCCAACCAGTGTGTATATGGGGCCTCCAGGTCAAACATGGACTTCAGCCCATACCTGTTTTTGTGATAACCAAGGATTTGCCTACGTTTTCGGAAGTAATCGGGGAGAGGGCGGTGTAATCATTTTAGACATCACTTCGAATCCCATGCAACCCATAGAAGTGGGCGCATTTGATACCTGGTATTGTCATGATGGCTATGTGCGAAATGACACCATGTATTTGGCGCACATTTATGATGGGTTTTTCAGTTTAGTAGATGTGAGTAACCACGCTGCACCGCAACTCATTGCGACTCAACCAACCCCAAATCTTTTCTCGCACAACATTTGGCCATCAACTTCTGGACAATATGTGTTTACTACCGATGAGGTTTCAGGTGCCTATATTGCAGTCTATGACATTTCAAATCCGAATGCGATTGTCGAGGTGGAGCGTATTCAAAACTCACCGGGAGCTGGGGTGATTCCGCACAATACCCATGTCATGGGCGATTACTTAATTACCAGTTATTATTCCGACGGCATTGTGATTCATGATTGTACCAATCCGAATAACTTGGTTAAAGTTGGACAATACGATACCTATAATGGACAAACACCGGGCTTCGATGGATGTTGGGGCGTATATCCGTTTTTTAATAGCGGGACCATTATTGCAGCAGATATTACGGAGGGCTTATTTATTCTAGGACCAACCTACACGAAAGGAAGCTATTTAAAGGGAAATGTCACAGAGGTGGGTTCCGGAATTCCACTCAACGATGTAAAAGTGACCTTGAGTAATAACAATCAACCGGATTATACCAACCTTCAAGGAGCTTATGTCACCGGATATTATCAGGTAGGTAATGCGCAGGTATTATTTGAAAAAGTTGGGTATTTTCCATTGACGGCGAATGTTTCTTTAATCCAAGGACAAGAAATCACCTTGGATGCTCAGCTGACGCCAATTCCACCGTTTAATATCCAAGTAAATGTTACCGATGGAACGACCGGATCACCGATTTTTGATGCACAAATTAAACTCGTTCATCCCTTAATTACGCATACCGGGGTAACCAATGCCCTAGGCGAAGAGCAACTGGTCTTGTTTTATCAAGAATCCTATCAGATTTATGTTGGTAAATGGGGGTATAAAACATTTTGTACAACGCAAGTAATCGATCAAAATACGCAAGTATTAAATGTGACCTTGATGCCAGGTTATTATGATGATTTTGAGCTAGATTTTGGTTGGAGTGTCAACGGAACGGCACAAACAGGAACTTGGGAACGAGGAACACCAAATCCTACTTCTAGTGGTTCTGTGGTAACGGGTGATGTCCCTTGGGACTGTGGGACCAGCTGTTTTGTAACAGGTAATGACCCAAATGTACACCCTGATTTCGATGATGTGGATCAAGGAAATACCGTATTGGTGTCGCCACCCATGGATTTAACTTCGTTAACGAATCCGCATGTGAATTTTGCATGTGGCTACTATAATTTCTATGGACCGCAGGCTGTGGATGATACGCTGAAAGTGTATATAAGCAATGGTAGTCAACTGGTGCTTATCGATTCGGTTAGTCCGCCACAAGGAAATGCCATGACTTGGGAGTATAAAAGCATAGGCCTTAATGGACTAATTCCCATCACATCGAGCATGCAAGTGGTCGTGTCAATATCCGACTATGACCCCGATGTAAACATTACAGAGGCTGCATTTGACGAGTTTTATGTAACCAATAGCAGTGTGAATTCCTTGGAGGAAACGACAAGTGGGTTACATGTTTTTCCAAATCCATCGCATGATTTTGTAACCTTAACCGGCATTTCAACGAATGAACCCTACGTAATTATGGATAACTTCGGAAGGATTGTCGCACAAGGCCTGGCAGAATCAGTGGAACTTAAACTCGATGTTCAACACTGGCATGCTGGGTTTTATGTGGTTCTGCATGCGGGGAAACTCCTTAAAATTGTAAAAGAATAAGTTGCATGAATAGGCCACAACTTTCAATCGTTATTCCCCTGCTGAATGAGGAAGAATCCTTGCCAGAATTGCATGCATGGTTACTGAAGGTATTTCATGCGAATTCCTTTACATATGAAGTGATTTTTGTAGATGACGGGAGTTCTGACAACAGTTGGGAAGTTATTCAAGCCTTGAGCAAAGCAGATCAACATACCTTTGGATTAAAGTTTCAACGAAATTATGGTAAATCAGCGGCCCTTCAAACGGCATTCCAGCATGTGAATGGTGACGTGGTAATTACCATGGATGCTGACTTGCAAGATTCCCCGGATGAAATTCCTGAATTATACCGAATGATTACCCAAGAGGGATTCGATTTGGTTTCAGGATGGAAACAAAAACGCTATGACCCCATCACAAAAACCCTTCCTACCAAATTATACAACTGGGCAGCACGTCGAATAACGGGTATCCATCTGCATGATTTTAATTGTGGGCTTAAAGCATATAAACGCGCAGTGGTCAAAAGTATTGAGGTTTATGGCGACATGCATCGCTACATGCCCGCCTTGGCTAAATATGCTGGATTTAAAAAAATCGGTGAAAAAATCGTGCAACATCAAGCACGTAAATATGGGTATTCAAAATTTGGGTTAAATCGATTTCTGAATGGACCCTTGGATTTAATGACCGTTGCCTTTATGGGGAAATTCGGTAAAAAACCAATGCACTTTTTTGGTGCGCTTGGGACCTTGATGTTTTTTGTTGGTTTTGGGTTTGGTTTATACCTTGGGATCGATAAGTTATTTATTCATACCCGAGGGGTAAAATTGGCGGAACGCACTGAATTCTTTGTATCCTTGGTCGCTATGCTTATGGGTCTTCAGTTTTTTCTTACCGGATTTTTAGCTGAATTAGTTAGTCGGAATTCGTCCGCAAGAAATTCCTATTTGGTTGAAGAGAAATCAGGATGGGAATAAATCTTTTTAATGTCGATCATACCTGGACCTTGTTCCTGGATCGGGATGGGGTCATTAATCAACGGATTTTCGGAGGATATGTATTGTGTACGGAGTCCTTTGTATTTGAGCAAGGTGTGCTACCTGCCATAAAAATGGCAAGCCAACGTTTTGGTAGAATTATTGTTGTAACGAACCAACAATGTGTAGCGTTAGGTTTACTAAGTGAACCCGCGCTGGCTCAAATTCATCAAGACATGATCACTGAAGTATCACGCTGCGGCGGACGAATCGATGCGGTTTATTCGGCGATTGACTTAAAAACAGCCAGTCCGAATCGTAGAAAACCCAATTCGGCAATGGCCCTTGAAGCAAAACTTAAATTCCCTGAGATTGATTTCTCCAAGGCTGTTATGGTAGGTGATACCGACAGTGACATACGATTTGGTAGGGAATTAGGAATGAAAACAGTATTGGTGGAAAGTAAAGAAGAAACGCAAGAGACTCCCGACCTTTCGGTGAATTCCCTCTTGGAATTAATGAACAAACTATGCGCTTAGTATTTTCTTTAATGGTTATTTGTTTGGCTGTGTCATCCACCTTTGCACAGAACAAAAAAGATTCCCAGGGACGTAAACAAGGCGTTTGGGAGAAATATTATCCGGATGCGAAGACCTTAATTTATCGCGGACAGTTTAAGGATGATATCCCCTATGGAGAATTTAAGTATTATTATCCCTCAGGGAAAATCAAATCCATCTTAAGACATGAAGGGGCAAAGCGAAGTTATGCCTGGATTTATTTTGAAAATGAAGAATTGATGAGTGAAGGGCTTTTTCGGGATATGAAAAAAGATTCCCTTTGGAAAAACTATAACGCTCAAGGGTATTTACTGAGTACGGAAGTCTTTAAAAACAACAAACTTAATGGTGAACGTCGGGTATTTTACATTCAAGATCAGGTGGAAACTGGAGAGATTAAATGTGCTTCAATTGAAATGTACAAAGACAGTATTTTAGATGGCCCATACAGTCAATATCTTTCGGCTGGTGTTAAGGTACAAGAAGGCAATTATTTGAGTGGGGCAAAACACGGGCTCTGGAAATCCTTTCATCCAAACGGAACATTAGCCTCAATGATTAAATACCGCAACGGAAAAGCCTACGGGTATTCATCTGCCTATGATGAGGAAGGACAAGAAATCTACCGAACATATTGGCTGGATGGAGATAAAATAAACAAGGAGGATCTAGCGAAATACCTTGAAAAATGTCGTAAACAAGGGATTATTCCCGAAGAATAAGTATTTTTAAGGATGAACCGAACGGTACTTTTTTTCTTATCAACGATTATTCTTTTAGGAAGTAGCTGCAAGAAAGAACCATCACCTTCTATTGTTTCAAGTTTTCATTACGGATATTATCCCGTTAAAGAAGGTAGTTTTTGGGTCTATCAAGTAACAGAAATCAATCATGATGAGAATGCGGCAATCCCTCATGATACCTTAACATATCAATTAATGACTGAGATAGGGGATACCCTAGTTGATAATGAAGGTAGAATTGTTAACAGATTCAATCGCTATAAACGAAATAATCCCTCTGCTTCATGGGTGCTAACAGATGTTTGGACAACGGTTGTTGCAGCGAATCGGGCCGAATTGGTAGAAGAGAATATTCGAAGGGTAGTGCTCCGTTTCCCCGTAAAAACGGCTACCATTTGGGATCCGAATCAATTTAATTTCTTGCCATCTGCGCAGGCATTTTACGAGTATATCCATAAACCCTATTCGCTTGGTCCCATTCAGTCAGATAGTACTGTACATGTAGTGTCTGCTAAAGAATTGACCTTAGTATCCTATCAAAATCAATATGAGGTTTATGCCAAACAGATAGGCTTAGTAAAAAAGTATTACAAGGATCTTCAAATTTCAAATTTTGACACCTTGGATGTTTCTCAGGGGAAGGAACTTTACTTCAGCCTCTTGGAGTACGGGCATTAATCTGTAACTTTGAAGCTATGGAATTCAGTGAGGTAAAACGAGATTGTAGGTTTTTTAAAGGACATATTCCTTGTAAGTTCAATAAATTAGACGGTAGCGTTTGCGACAGCTGTACACATTACCAACCCCTTCAAACACGAATTTTAATTATCAAACTTGCAGCTTTAGGCGATGTGATTCGTACCACACCCTTGCTTACATTTTTTCGCAAGAAATATCCAAACGCACACATTACCTGGATGACACAAAGTCCAGAAATCTTGCCTAAGGATCAAATCGAACAAATACTTCCGTTTAATGCCATGTCGGTTTTTCTGTTGGAAAATAGTTTGTTCGATGTGGCGGTTAATCTCGATAAAGAAGCAGAAGCCTGCGTATTAATGGCAAAAGTAGAAGCGCGTGAGAAGTACGGATACACCTGGGAAGATCACGCGGTTGCACCGTGTACAAGCGCTGCGGAACATAAATTAATGACTGGTTTTTTTGATCAATTATCCAAAGAAAACACTAAAAGTTACCTGCAGGAGATTTTTGAAATTTGTCACGCTACGTTCAATTTTGAACCGTATGCGATTCGGTTAAATCAAGAAAAATATACCCATTGGCAAACAATCCTTGACGAAAAACGTGGGGGAAAACAAGTCGTAGGATTAAATACAGGTTGTGGTCCACGCTGGAATACACGCCTTTGGAAGGATGAATATTGGGTAGAACTTGCAGTAACCTTGCGCGAACACGGATATTATCCGATGTTCCTTGGCGGTGAATTAGAGCATGCTAAGAATGTATCCTTGTCCGAAAAAGCAGGGGTATATTACCCTGGACACTTCGATTTAGAAACGTTTATAAGTTTAACCAATACCTGCGATATCGTGGTAACACAAGTAACCATGATGATGCACATCGCAACAGCACTGCAAAAAAAGATGGTATTGATGAATACTATTTTTAACCCACACGAATTTGAACTGTATGGCCGAGGAGTAATTATTGGACCGCCATCACCTTGTCAATGCTATTATGGGAACGAATGTGTGCGTGGTACGTCGTGTATGAATGACATCGATCCACAAACAGTTTACAAGGGCTTAAACTCGATTGCCTAGTATGAAGATTAGTTTTCTTTCAACATTCTATCCATACCGCGGCGGAATCGCCCAATTCAACGCCTTGTTGTACCGTCAACTCGAGAAAAACCATGAGGTCCGTGCCGTAACGTTTAAGCGACAATATCCCTCGCTGTTGTTTCCCGGTAAAACGCAATTCGTAAGCCCTGAGGATAAGGCGGATGCTATACCAGCTCGAAGGTTGTTGGATACCATAAATCCATTGACGTATATCTCAACAGCGAAAGAAATCCGAAAAACCAAACCGGAGGTATTGCT
>CANHSL010000094.1 GCA_947463385.1 Flavobacteriales bacterium | reverse complement strand
ATCTCATCGCGGTCTTTCCAAGAAAAATCAATGTCGAAGTCGGGTGGATTTTTTCGGTAGAGGTTAATAAACCGTTCAAAGTACAGGCCTAATTCTAAGGGATCCACATCGGTAATGCGTAAGAGGTAAGCCACAATGCTGTTTGCGCCGCTACCTCGCCCTACGTAAAAGCATCCGCGAGAGCGCGCATACGAGGTAAAATCCCAGGCGATTAAAAAATAGGACAAATAGTCTTTTTGCGCAATGAGGTCAATTTCTTTTTCAATGCGTTCCACAATCTCATCGTTCAGTACGGGGTAGCGGTACGATATCCCCTCGGCGCACAACTTTCGTAGCAATTGTTCATCCATGGCTTTTGATCCCGCATAGGAAATTGGATTTTGGGGTAAGGCCTCTTCTCCAAAGGCAAAAGAGACCTCGCAATCTTCCATGCACTCCTGTGCTCTGTTCCAAAAATCAATGGAATCGCCACAGGCAGCAATCAACGCTGTTTTAGCCATTAAAAACTCATTACCCCGAGCATGCCACTCCGAAGGGAGCTTAGACAGCAAGACATTGTGATGAATTGCCCGAAGCAGGCGGTGCGTATTAAAATCCCGTTTGGTTTGAAACATCATGGGGCTTAGCAGTACCACCTTCTCTCGATCGTATTTCTGTGCATACCGAATCTCCCACTGCGCTAATTCGGCAAGATCGATCTGAAAGAATTCATGTGAAAACAAGGGACGTGGCACCTGAGCATCCAGCGGATAAAACACCCAACAATTGGAAAAATGAGGCAATACGGATGGAAAGGGTTTTTCCTGATGAAGAAAGGGCGTAATAAAGCGATTCATCTCATGTATGCCTCGGTTATTTCGCGCCATCAGGGTGGCTACCGCATGTATTCCATTGCGTAATTCAACACCAACCACGGGACGTATGCCTTGTTTTTGAGCTTCACGCACAAAGGCCAGGGCGGATCCGGTATGGTTAATGTCGGCTAGAAACAAGCACTCATAGCCCGCCTCTACTCCCCATTGGACGAGCGTTTCAGGCGCATAAACGCCATACTTCAAACTGAAATAGGAATGAATTTTCATTGAGGCCTCACTTAAATTCGTCGATTGGCTAATAAGGGTGGCGCTTCCCCGTCAAAGGGATTCCACCTTCCGATGGTCCGAGCCTCCATCCCCAAGGCACGAATCACTGCGCGATCCCCATAACGGATGCGAATGCGGTCCATGGCTTGATACAAGCGTGCATAATCTACGTGGTCGTCAAACAAACTCAACTGATGACTTCCTCCCACGAGGTCGCTATACCGCACTCCAATTAGGCGAACCAGTAAGCGCCGGTTATAGATTCGATCAAAGAGTTCAGCGACCAGGGGCAACAAGTGATGGTCGGCGGCGGTGTAAGGAATCTTACGTTGTAGGGTTTGTGTTTGAAAATCGGAGAACCGAATCTTAACCGTTACACAACCGCTTAACTTACTTCCCCGACGCAACTGAAAGGCTAAATTTTCAGCCATGGCACTCAAAATCGCTTGCAGTTTACGCACATCAATGGTGTCGTGATCGAAGGTTCGTTCGGTTGAAATGGATTTCCGTTCCGTGTGTTGAATTACTGGGGACGGGTCAATTCCTTGACCTTTTTTCCAAATCGTTACACCGTTTTCTCCGAGTGCGTGTTCCATGAGTTGGACGGGTAATTCTTGTAGGGTTTGGATCTTTCGAATGCCTAGATTACACAGTGTTTGATATGTTTTCGTTCCTACCATGGGAATCTTAGCTACCGATAAGGGGGCTAAAAAGGTACGTTCATCTCCGTGTGATATAATCCGCTGGTTATTCGGCTTTGCTTCTCCGGTAGCGACTTTAGAAACCGTTTTATTTTGGGAAAGGCCAAACGAAATAGGCAAGCCGGTTTCGCGGATGATTTTTTGACGTAATTCACTGGCATATTTAAGGGTTCCAAAGAAACGGTCCATGCCCGTAAAATCCATATAAAACTCATCCACCGACGTTTTTTCATACAGTGGCGAGGCCTCCCGAATGATGTCGGTAACCATACGGGAATAGTAACTGTAGGTCTCTGAATTTCCCTTAATTACAATGGCTTCTGGACAGCGTTCCTTGGCCATTTTCATCGGCATAGCAGAATGAATTCCAACACGTCGCGCTTCATAGCTGCATGAAGCCACAACGCCACGGTCGCTGGTACCCCCAATAAGAATAGGTTTTCCGTTGAGGCGACTATCAAGAAGCCGCTCACAGGAAACAAAAAAGGTGTCTAAGTCCATATGGACAATGTTGCGCAAAAGAGCCATGGATAATGTGTTAAATTATACCGTACTGCGCGTTGAATTGCTATCTTTGAGTGACACAAAAATAAGACAAATAATTATATTCTAATCAATTTTATAGATTAATTTTTAATCAAATGAATTTAAAGCTTTTATGTATTGCAGGCGGTATCGCATTACTCACATTGAATTGTAGTACGAGAACTCAGAAGAAAAAACCGACCCATACGACAACACCTGAAGCAGTTGAAACAAAACCTACATACGACAGCATCCGTATAAGCGACAAGGGATTGACAGGTTATTTCAAGGGACCGGAATACAACGAAGAGGGCGACATTGCGCATCAATTCTCGAACAAGGTGGCGGAGTGCGTTGGGGCCTATTTAAAACAACGCTATTTGAAAAACGTATATTTAAAGGTAGACTTAGCAGCGGTAACCATTAAAACCGAAGGCTTAAATCAAGTAGACAGTGTGTATTACGCGATTGAGATGCCATTCAAACGGGTAGCCAAGTGTGATGCCTTTACCGGAATAGAACATTGCGGGAGTTGGAATTACCAACCTAGAATCTTATTAAACAAACGTTTTAAGGAACTCAGGGAAGGCTTATCGGAACGATGCAGTGTGGGGAATTCAGCGTATCAATTTTACAAGAACGAGGAAGGCTTTCAAGAATACTGGATTCAATTTAAACATAAAGACTACCAGGCAGACTGCGTCAAACAATAAAAATTGTTAAGGAAGACAATACAAGCTAAAAAGACACTAGCTTTGATTAAAATTAGAACAACATGAAAAAAGGAACTATTGTATTAATCGCTATTGGAGGTATTTTGTTACTTGGTTTTTTAGCCTATTACAATGCCTATAACAAGGCTGTAGGATACCAAGAAACTGTAGATGAAAAGTGGGGTAATGTGCAATCGGCCTATCAAAGACGCTTGGATTTAATTCCCAACCTTATGAAAACGGTGAAGGCAGCAGCGAAGAATGAAAAAGAAATCCTAACGCAAGTAACTCAAGCCCGTGCTGGAATCGTGGAAGCAAAAACTCCTGAGGATATGGAATTGATGGGTAAAAAGATCAATACGGCCATCAACTTAATGTACGAGGCGTACCCAAACATACAATCCACACAAAACTTTCGTGACTTTCAAGTGCAATTAGAGGGAACTGAAAATCGAATCAAACGCGAACGAGATGTATACAATGAATCAGTCAAAAATTATAACACCCACATTCGCGGATTCTTTACCAGCATGTTCTTAAATAAAGAAACCTTCCCACGAAAAGAAATGTTCAAGGCAATGACTGGAGCAGATAAAGCACCGGACGTCAACTTTGAATAAGATGCTTAGCGAACTTGACAAAAAATCGATCGTTAACGCGATTCAGTCCGCGGAAGAAATAACCAGTGGTGAAATCCGTGTACACATCGATAAAAAAGGTGGAAAAGAGCCATTCAAAGAGGCGACTCGTGTGTTCGAACGCTTGGGAATGACTAAAACGAAGGAACGCAACGGAACATTAATATACCTTTGTTTCAAAAGCAAGCAGCTTGCGATTTTAGGCGATCAAGGCATTAACGAAAAAGTCCCTGAAGGATTCTGGGATGAACTCTATCACAGCATGGCGGCAGCATTCCGAAAGGAACAATATGGCCCAGGCATTTGTGAGGCGATTAAACGCATCGGCGAAAAATTAAGCGCGCATTTTCCGGTGAACGAAGACAATCCAAATGAATTGAGTAACGAAATCACCGAAGCATGAGAATGATCTGGCTACTTTTTGTTGTTACGTGCTTTACCGCGTTCGGACAAATCCCTGAAAGACCGAGTAACCCACCTACTGCATACAACGAGTTTAGCAAAGAACGTTTTCTTAGTAAAGCGGATGCATCTCTGATTGAAGCGGAACTTCGTGCATTTGAAGAAGAAACATCCAACGCGATTGTAGTCGTTGTAGTGGATGACTTAATGGACATGGAAATTGAGCAGTATGCGGATGAGATAGGGGAAGCATGGGGTGTGGGGACAGCGGAACGCGACAACGGCATCGTGATGTTAATCAAGCCTTTTGGGGAAGGGAAGCGTCAAGTAACCATTCAAGTAGGAAGAGGATTAGAGGGGATTATACCTGATTTAGTCTGTAAAGATATTATTGATCGGGAATTTATCCCGAATATGAAAAAAGACAGTCCGCTTACGGCCATTAAAAGTTCGTTGAAGGTATTAAAAGACCTTGCAAAAAAAGAATACAGTTACAAAGATTATCAAAAGCCGGGCCTTGGAAGCATTATTGGCGCTGTTTTCGCCTTACTTGTATTAATCCTTGTGATTTATGCCATGATCAAAGGCGGTGGTGGAACTACCATTGGCGGCCGGGGATATCGCGGTGGATTTTGGGGAGGCTACGGCGGTGGATTCGGTGGAGGTAATAGCGGTGGATCATCCGGTGGATTTGGTGGATTCGGTGGCGGGAGTTTCGGTGGTGGTGGTGCCAGCGGCGATTGGTAGAAACAAAAAAAGGTTAGCAAAGCCAACCTTTTAATTATTTTTAAAAGCTATCGTTTAGATATTCTCGATAATCATTGCGGAAGCTCCTCCTCCTCCGTTACAAATACCTGCGCCTCCAATCTTACCGTTGTTTTGTTTCAATACATGAAGTAAGGTTACAATAACTCGAGAACCAGAATTTCCCAGTGGATGTCCAAGCGCTACCGCTCCTCCGTTTACATCAACTTTTGCAGGATCTAAGCCAAGAATCTTCGTGTTTGCGATACCGACCACTGAAAACGCTTCATTTAATTCCCAAAAATCAACATCGGATGTTGTTAATCCTGCCTTATCTAAGGCCTTAGGGATTGCGATGGAAGGTGCCGTAGTAAACCACTCTGGTGCCTGCGCTGCATCGGCATAGGAAACAATCTTAGCCAGTGGCTTTAATCCAAGTTTCTGCACCATTTCTTCAGACGCCAATACCAAGGCAGAAGCGCCATCGTTTATGGTTGATGCATTTGCCGCGGTAATCGTCCCTTCTTTATCAAAAGCTGGTCGCAAGGTTGGGATTTTATCTAAAAACACATTGGTGAATTCCTCGTCTTTAGCCATCATCACTGGATCTCCTTTTCGCTGAGGAACCGGCACAGGCACTATTTCATCTGTAAATTTTCCGGCATCCCATGCCGCTGCGGCACGACGATAAGATTCGATCGCGAAAGCATCTTGATCCTCACGTGTTATGTTATATTCCTTTGCGCACAGTTCTGCACAATTCCCCATGGGAACATTTGAATACACATCCAATAATCCATCTTTCGTTATTCCATCTAACATGGTAATGTTTCCGAATTTCGTTCCGTTTCTTCCACTTACATAATGTGGTGTTTGTGACATGCTTTCCATTCCACCAACCACTACCACGTGATTATCACCGGCAAGAATGGATTGTGCACCCAACATGATGGATTTCATTCCTGAAGCGCATACTTTATTCACCGTGGTACACGGTACGTCTTGACCTAAGCCAGCACCTAAAGCAGCTTGTCGTGCTGGTGCCTGACCAACACCTGCTTGAAGGACATTCCCCATGAAAACTTCATCAATGTGATCAACGCTCACTCCGGATCGCTCTACGGCAGCTTTGATTGCTATGGAACCGAGTTTAGTAGCTGAAATGGAAGATAAGCCTCCAAGAAATGAGCCCATAGGCGTTCGAACAGCAGAAAGAATGTAAACAGTTTTTGACATGGCGTAATATTTTGTGCAAATGTAGATAAATAATCATTTTTAATCCCAATTCACCGCAATAACTTGAATCGAATCCTTATTTTTGTCTTATGTCAATTTCTGCATCATCCTCTCTTTTTTGGTTGCTCTTACTGTTGGCAATTTCGATAATAATTACCTGGTATTTTTACCGAAAAAACGATTGGTTAAATAGTCAAAAACCATGGGTTATATGGGGTATTCCCTTGTTGAGAGGTACTGGTATATTCCTTTTACTGACCTTGCTTCTTGAAATCACCTTATTGATTAATCACACTGAAGTGGAAGAACCAATTCTCATTACGGTATTGGATAATTCGAGTTCCCTGTTGCAGTATAAAGACAGCAATGAGACGAAACGTACGATGAATAAACTCATTCAAGACGTTAAAGATCGTTTTGATGGAACATATCAATTGGCATTTTATACAGCGGGGAAATCGTTTAAGGAAAACGGGATCCTTAGCTTGAATGAACAGGAATCAAATCATGCCGAAGCATTTACCTACATCTCTGAGCAGTATTTAAATCGAAATATCGGTGCCATTCTATTTGCTTCGGATGGTAATTACAACGTGGGTGATAACCCTACCTACCCTGCTGAAAAAATTAATTTAACGCCAATTTTCACCCTTGGAATTGGAGATACTACGCCCAAAAAGGATCAAATTATAACAAATTTATATTACAACGATGTGGTATTTCTTCGCGACGAATTCCCGATCGAAGTAGACCTTGAAGCCTTTAAAATCAAGCAAAAACAGGTAAAAGTCACTCTGACTCAACAAGGAAAATTACTGGGGTCACAAGTCGTTAATTACACCAATCAAGAATATACATTCAAGCAAGTTCGATTTGATGTGACTGCCAGCAAGGTTGGATTTCAACCCTTTACGGTTAGCGTAGAATACCTCTCTGGGGAATTTTCCAAGGTGAACAATAGCAAAACGTGCTACATTGAGGTCGTTGATTCGAGAAATAACGTTTGTTTTATTTCCAACGGAGTACATCCTGACCTGGCCGCACTTCGTGCAGTTGCCTCATCAAATGAAAACTATCAAAGTTCCTTCTTAAATCCGAAAGAACTAGTAGAAAAAGGACTTAAACCCGACCTCATTGTGTGGCACAATCCAACCTTACAATTTGATGCTAACATCAGCGCATACATTGAACAGCATCGAATCCCTGTGTTTTATGTAGTTAGTCCGTCAGCTACAAACCAAGACCTGAGTAAACTTAAAATTTTTGCTTCCACGAATGGAAGAAATCAAAGTGATGAGGTTCAAGGCAGTTTAAATCCTGGATTTAGCGCCTTTGAATTGAGCGACGAATGCCAACAAAGTATCCCTTATTATCCGCCGCTTGTTACAAAATTTGGCGCAATGAATCCCTTAGGGAATACGGAAGCCTTGTTAAATCAACGGGTTGGAAATGCAGTTAAAAAGGAACCTTTACTTTATTTTGGCAAAACAAAGCAGAATGTACCCTATGGTGTAATCTATGGGGAAGGAGTTTGGCGATGGAAACTTAATGAATTCATGAAATATCAACATTATGACTATTTCACGGAGCTCTTTTCAAAATCATTTAATTACCTAATGGTCAAGCGCTCCGGGATGGGTTTGAGTGTACAATTTGATAAGCGCTTTGGTAAGTATGATCGTATAGGTGTAAATGCTAATTTCTATAACGCGAGTTTAGAACCGATAACTAAACCTACCATTAACTTAACCCTAACCGGTCCACAAGGAAAAAAATACACCAACCGATTCAATGTTTCGGGTAACCACTATTCATTGGACTTAGGAACGCTGCCTTCAGGTACTTATAAATGGACAGCGAGCACCACGCATGAGAAAAAGAAGTATTCCAAATCAGGGGTATTTGTTGTAGAGGACATTGGCTTGGAACAGGCTACAAACACAGCAAATCATGGCGTATTAAAACAACTTTCCAAAAATTCTGGAGGTTCATTTTCAACGCTCAAGGACTATGAAAAGCTTTTAAAACAAATTGAAGACAGAGCAGATAT
>CANHSL010000093.1 GCA_947463385.1 Flavobacteriales bacterium | reverse complement strand
TCACAAAAGGAATGCGAATGAATTTTTAGCTTGGAAAATTGATGCATGTGGTGTTACTGCACAACCTGTTGTAAGTACAGTGGGTTCAAATTTTGCGAGTGCTCCCTTCGGGGCGACTGAAGCTTGGTCAGGAGCAATGGATGCGTCTCCTGATGGAAATCGGATTGGTATGCCTGTAGATTGGAGTGACCGCATTGAATTTTTCGATTTCAACAAGACAACAGGAGTTGTAAGCAACCTATTAACCGTTAATGTTACGGATGATTCAAGTCCAGGATTTCTCAGAAAGTATGGCGCTTGTTTTTCTCCCGATGGTTCAAAATTTTATTACACAAATATCAATTCGGTTTATCAATTAAATTTAAGCACCTACACTTCAGCGGCCATAGCCTCTTCAATTACCTTGATCTATTCTCCAATTCTTGAACCCAATGGTTATCCCTGTTTACAAATCGAACAAGCTCCAAACAATAAATTGTATGTTGCCATAGGAAATGCTGGAAGGCTCGATGAAATCTCAAATCCTAATACCTTGGGGCTCGGTTGTGCTTATGTAATCAATGCTGTCAGTTTCAGTCCTGCAACATGTCAACTCGGTTTGCCGGCTCAAGTTCCACTTGGTGGATTTGCGGATAATTCAATCATTGCATTTCTCCCTGATTCATGTCTTCAGAGTTCTATTTCATTTTCAATTACAACAGCATCACCGATAAATCAAATAAATTGGAATTTTGGTGATCCAACTTCAGGAGCAAATAATAGTTCATCAGATTTAAATCCAAGCCATCAATTTTCTGAAATAGGAACCTATCAAATTACTGCTATTGTTGAATATGATTGCTATACAGAAACCGTTACTCAGAATATAACTGTGGTTGATTGCTCAGATACCATAATACCGATTCTTCCATTTGAATTTCCTAATGTCATTACACCCAATGGAGATGGGATCAACGATCTGTTTGAAATTGAAAATTTACCCGAAAACACCGAGGTAATTATTCTAAACCGCTGGGGGAATCTTGTTTATTCTTCAGCAAATTACCAAAACAATTGGGACGGAAAGGATACGTCTGGAAAGGAGCTTGCTGATGGGGTTTACACCTATAAATTCACAACGGAAACAGGGACAATTGGTCATGGCTTTGTGCATTTAGTGCGGTGATTTCTGTCAGACTTTCCGAATTAGTTTTTAGAGTTTAATAAAACAAAAAGTTTTAGGATATTGCTTAGCGACGCTTCTATTATCGGAGCGAATATACTGTCACAATATGAACAATCGCAACCAACATATTACTAATTACAAACGGGTGTTTCAGTGTTTTGACGGTAAATGGCGTAAGGAGTTTATACACGATTTGCATCAGTAAAAGTGCAATCGCAAATTTGGTATCTGGAAAAATCAATAAGCCAATAGATGCGATAAGTATCGTCATGTAAATCGCTACAAGAATTCCTCTTGCAGGATTGAATTCACCCAATGTTTCAACCATTCTAACATTATTGGTCAACATTAAATAGCAAATGGGTATAAGAATAAGGATGTTTAAAAGAAGGGAGAGGGTGAGCATCGATTTAATAATTCATTACGTTCTGAATGAAACAGCTAAAGATCGGATTTGTTTTCAATTATATTTCCAAGAAGTTGAATATTCAATAAGCAAAGAAACTAAACAAAAGGAGTAATAATTATTAGTTTTAGTATGTAACTTTATATCCAAGATGGTATATCAACGGATACTTTTTTTAAGCTTGTTTACCTTGTTTTTGGGTCAAGCGCAAGCTCAACTTCAAAATTCCCATTGGACATTTGGTTATAATTGTTGGGTAGATTTTTCGGGAGGGGTTCCGGTAGGAAATGGTGCATCGGCAATTTATAGTAATGAACAATGTGCCACTGTATCGAATGAGGTCACGGGTCAATTGCTCTTTTATTCAGATGGACAGAGCGTTTGGAACGCCAACCACACGGTGATGCCGAATGGGTTGAATCTATTTGGCGGCGCTTATTTGTCCAGTACGCAAGGGCCATTAATCGTTCCTTTTCCGGAAGACGATTCGAAATATTACTTGTTTACCTTGGACGATTTGGAATACGACATTCCGCAGTTGGATAATGGATTGCGTTATACGGTGGTAGATATGAACCAAAACAATGGATTGGGAGACGTTGACCCCCTCCAAAAAAACGTCTTTTTAACGGATTTTCTGACGGAAAAGATGACCGTCGTGCGCAGCGAGGCGATTCGTGGATATTGGGTGATTGTGCACAAACGTGAAAGCAAGCAGTTTTTGGCGTACAAAGTGGACGGCTGTGGAGTAGATCCAATTCCAGTGATAAGTAATGTTGGAACAGAACTCTTAGGTGCGAATTCTAATTTTGACCCTCGCATGCCTTTTTACGGTTCTATGAAAGCTAACCATGTAGGAGATAGAATTGCTATGCCGATTGACGACAGTAAATTCATCGACTTTTATTCCTTTGATGCGGCAAGCGGTAACTTATTGAATCCCATCACGGTTGAAGTTACAGACAACACGCCAGCGTCCCCTATCCGAAAATATGGGTGTAGTTTTTCACCCGACGGAAGCATGTTTTATTATACCAATAAC
The DNA here is from genome assembly GCA_947463385.1 of Flavobacteriales bacterium. Lineage (GTDB taxonomy): Bacteria > Bacteroidota > Bacteroidia > Flavobacteriales_D > Crocinitomicaceae > UBA952. The sequence continues at coordinate 5,482 of CANHSL010000093.1, read as the reverse complement.
ATTTCAGTGTATCAGCTCAAGCTAACGGCGTATGATTCGCTTTCCATTGCCACGTCGCATACCTTGATAGCCACTCCTGCAAATCCAACCTTTCAAATAGAGGAAGGCCTTGACGGAAAATTATATGTGGCGATTGGAGGCAGCAATGTGTTGGATGTAATTAATGCACCCAACAGTACGTTTTGTGATTACACAAGCAATGCCATTACAACCAATGGCCTTGTATTGCTTGGACTCCCGGCTCGGGTACCCGAACGTAATTTTTCAAGTCCTCCGATCACCATGCTCCCCGATTCTTGTTGGCAAAGCACGACCAGTTTTTCCATTAATACAGACTTATCCATAAATCAAGTGAGTTGGAACTTTGGTGATCCAAATTCCGGGGGAAGCAATACGTCAACGATCTCCGTACCAAGCCATTCATTTTCTAATGTCGGAACCTATACGGTTTCAGCGCTGGTGGAATTTCAATGTTATACCGACACCCTAGCGCTTACCCTCTCGGTGGTTGACTGTCCTCAGGATCCGCCTCCACCCATTCCAAACTACCCTTTGGTAATCCCGAACGTAATTTCTTCTAACAACGATGGGTTAAACGATCTGTTTGAAATTGAAAATTTACCCGAAAACACCGAGGTAATTATTCTAAACCGCTGGGGGAATCTCGTTTATTCTTCAGCAAATTATCAAAACAATTGGGACGGAAAGGATACGTCTGGAAAGGAGCTTGCGGATGGGGTTTATACCTATAAATTCACAACGGAAACAGGGACAATTGGTCATGGGTTTGTGCATTTAGTGCGGTGATTTCTGTCAGACTTCCCGAATTAGTTTTTTAATGCCATAAACTAAAAAAATTCAAAAGTGGTTTTTTTTCAATTCGCAATGAATTTACTGTTCTTCAATGATTGATGTGCCTTTAGATTTGTCACCGGATGTCCACTCCCAACGCTCGTGCAGGCGGATTTTTCCGTCGGGTAATATTTCAGGCGTAGATTGGCAAGTTCCGGTCATTAATTCGCCGTTGACATTTACTTGATGGTAACGCATGTCAATATTCCCGAGTTCATCTACCAAACCAATCAAATGACCCTTTTGAATTTGCCCACCCGCATATTCTGCTGTCAGAATTTGCCCCGTTTGCTTGTAATGAAAAACCGTTTGCTCAGAGGTTTCACCGTTGGCGGTATTGGAGATGGGCCTGAATATTTTGTTGTGGTAGTTCATATTTGGATTTGGATAAAATTAATAAAACGATTTGTTGTAGTAAATTTGGTCTGTTCTATGCTACTTTAAATGAAACAACTCCCTTTCTTTTTGATATTTGTTGCGGTACTCCTTACAAGCTCCTGCAGCGGGATAAAGACGGCTCAGCAAGTAGGCCTGCATTTTTCTACCGAACAATCTGCGTTGCCGGATTCTCTGATTTGGAGAAGCATTGGGTTTGCCAAGGAGTTGATCAATCAAAAAGAACTGATGGTGGTGATCAGTGGTGGTAGTAATCCCATTCCGTTAGACCAATGGAATCAATTCAAAGCCTCCTTTCCTTATCAAAAAAACATAGACCGACATTTATTATTTGAACAAACTGCTTTTTACCGTTCGCCGAATACGGCCGTCAATTGCAAAGCAGCGGATTGTATCAGGGAGCGAAGGTATAAGCAGTACACTTGGATAGAAATGGCACAACCGATTTGTGTCGATTTTATTGGCGGCAAAACAGACATGCTTAAACCAGCAAAGGGCCATTTAGTAGTAAAGACCATCCAGAAATGCCAAGCCGTCCGGTTTACCGATCATATTTTTCAATTAACAGATAACAAAGGGAATTATTACGCAATGCATGCCACCGAAAATGGCCTTCCAGACACCAATGTAGTGTTGCCAAGTGGTTGGGAGATTAAAAAAGTAGTGTTGCAAGAACCCCTCATTATCGCTCCGTTTGGCGGCGGCAATGCGTGTTACTTTAATATCGTTGGAGACCACCTTGGGCAAGGGTATCATCAGTATGTTTTTGCTGATACGGTGTATTCGAGAAATTAAAATCTAAAAAAAAATGAACCACACCATCTACACCGATACCGAAAAAAACGCCATTCGCTTTTCGAACTTCAAGAAGCTGGAGACGGAATGCTCATTCAATGGGTTAGGTATAAAATATGTAGCATCGGGTGAAGAAATATATTACGCAAACGACAAAAAATACAAAGTGAATGCCGGTGAGTATATCATTGGAAATGAATTTACCAGGTCCATTGTACGAATTGATCACGCTCAAATGGTTCAAGGACTTTGTATTGATATTTCATCTGAAATTATTTCTGAGGTAGCTGAATTTCATGATGTGAATGGTTCTGAATTGAAAGAGTTTTTACTTTCAGATCAGTTTTTTGTCAACCGGTATAACGTGAAGAATACGAGTTTGGGGTATTCATTGAATGAAATCAATCAAAAGATAAAAACGGGGACATTTACCAACGATTTACAAAAAAAATGAGCTGTTTTACAGCCTTGCAGAATCCATAATTACCGATCAACGTTTTGTGTTTGACCATTTGTCTAACCTCGATTTCAAAAAGAAGGTAACGAATGAGGAGGTTTTTAGAGCTATTCTTCAGGCTAAACTCCTTATCGATGAACGCATCACTGAAAATTTGTCTTTAGAAAACATGGCGCTTGTAACCGGTATTTCGAAATACCATTTCATTCGGGTATTTAAAGCCGCTTTTGGCATTTCGCCTTATCAGTATCAAAAACGCAAACGGCTGGAGCTGGCTAAATTTGACCTCTTGAGCGGCGAAGAAATTCTTTTTACAGCCCTGCGCTATGGTTTTGCAGACACCCCTACATTTTCAAAGGCTTTCAAAATGCAATTTGGTGTAACACCTGGTGCAATTCGAAAAGTTATTTTGTAATTCATGAAAAAGGTCATCATTATTGGTTCAACTTCCGGAATAGGAAAAGGACTTGCAGAACTATTTGCAGCAAACAATTGCAAAGTTGGTATAACAGGTCGTCGAAAGGATTTGCTTCTTGAATTGAAAGATGAAAATCCCGATGCTTATTTGACTAAAGTTTTAGACGTAACCGATACCGCTTCATCTATTCAACAGTTGGAAGAATTGACTAATGAGTTAGGTGGTTTGGATTTACTAATCATCCGAAAAAAGAAGGTGGTTTACGTCACAAAAAGATGGCGTTTGATTGCTATGCTTTTAAAGCTAATTCCAAGAGGGGTTTACAAGAGGATGTAGACAGAAAAAAGCAATTTTTGACAACACTGCCACGTGTATAGGTAGTTTCTTTGGTGTAAAATCCGACTTTACAAAGATGCCAATGGCAAGGTCTATGGGTATGCAATTGGTGTGGATGTTTTTAAATTCCATTAAATGATTTAAACAACAAAACAAATAACAATCTTTGTATACAGAAAATTATGCAATAGACGGAAAAAATGAAACTGGTTGCAACCTTTTTATTAAAAATTAAAACAAGCTAATATGAAAATCATCAACATTTCACTTCTTGCAGTAACCGTGCTTTTAGCATCTTGCAGCAATAAAGAAGAATTGGTATCGGGTATTACCAAAAAGAATATGGACACCTCAGTAAAACCAGGCGATAACTTCGACCGTTTCGTTAATGGAACTTGGGCCAAAAACAACAAAATCCCTGCAGATAAAGCATCATATGGTGCATTTGATATGTTGTATGACAAATCGCAAAAAGACGTTAAAGCCATCATTGAAGAAGCTTCAAAAGGACGTTTTACTGAAGGTTCAGACGAGCAAAAAATTGGAGATTTTTATAGCTCATATACTAATCGTAAAAACCGAGATGCCAAAGGAGTTACTCCTATTCAATCGGAATTAAAAGCCATTGATGCAATCGCAAATTATACCGATTTAGCAACTTATTTTGGTAAAGCCAATAGAACAGGAGTATCAATTCCTTTTTCAGTTGCTGTTACAGAAGATTTTAAAAATCCTAAAAAATATACCTTAATGACTTGGCAAGGTGGTTTAGGACTGCCTGAAAGAGAGTACTACCTTCAGAATGATGCTAAAATGTCGGACATTCGTAAGAAATATGTGGCGCATATCGAAAAAATGTGGCAATTAGTTGGATTATCCAATGCTGCTGAAAGTGCGGCTAAAGTTATGGCCTTAGAAACTACGTTGGCAACCTACCACATGAAAAAAGAGGACACTCGTAACACCGCAGCGCTTTACAACAAATATGCGTTAACCGATTTAAAATCGTTAATGCCAGATTTTGATTGGACAGCGATGTTAAAAGAAGCAGGGGTTGCCAACGAAAAAAATATTGTGATTGCCCAAGTAGCTTACACAAAAAGTTTAAATAATATCATCAAAAACACACCTATTGATACTTGGAAAACGTATTTAAAATGGGGTTTGATAAACCACACTGCGGGTTACTTAAATTCCGCTTTAGACAAACAGGACTTCGAATTCTATGGAAAGACATTGAACGGAACAGAACAACAAGAAGAAGATTGGAAAAGAGCAGTTAGTGCTGTGAATAGTAGTTTGGGTGAAATTGTTGGTAAAGTATATGTAAAAAAACACTTTACACCAGAGGCTAAAAAACGTATGACGGCTATGGTGAAAAATTTACTTAAAGCGTACGCAGCAAGCATCAAAGAATTGGATTGGATGAGCGCTGACACTAAAAAAGAAGCACTTGCTAAGGTTGATAAATTCATGATTAAAATTGGTTACCCAGACAAATGGAGAGATTACTCTGCATTAATAGTCGCTAAAAATGATTTGTTCGGAAACGTAACAAGAGCTACCGAATTTGAATACAACCGGATGTTAAACAAATTAGGGAAACCTGTGGATAGAGCGGAATGGGGAATGACACCACAAACAGTGAATGCTTATTACAATCCAACGCTTAACGAAATTGTTTTTCCAGCGGCAATTCTTCAACCGCCTTTCTTTAATTTAGCTGCAGAAGATGCTGTAAATTATGGTGGAATTGGTGCCGTAATTGGGCACGAAATCGGACACGGATTTGACGATCAAGGAAGTATGTTTGATGGTGACGGCGTAATGCGAAATTGGTGGACGCCACAAGATTTAAAAGCATTTCAAACAAAAACAAAAGCTCTTGTTGACCAATACAACAGTTTTAAAGCATTTCCAGATTTAAACCTTAGTGGAAGTTATACGCTTGGCGAAAATATTGGGGACTTAGGCGGATTAAGCATAGCTATTAAAGCTTACAAAATGTCACTGAACGGAAAAGAAGCTCCTAAAATGGACGGTTATACCGGCATTCAAAGAGTATTTCTTGGTTGGGGACAAGTTTGGTTAGATAAATCTCGTGAAGAAGCGTTGAGAAGTCAAGTAGCATCTGACCCACATTCACCTGCTAAATTTAGAATTAATGGTGTGGTTAGAAACATCCCAGAATTCTATGAAGCATTCAACGTAAAAGCAACGGATTCGCT
>CANHSL010000092.1 GCA_947463385.1 Flavobacteriales bacterium | reverse complement strand
TCCTTTTGGTAATATAGGATACTTCACAAATACCAACGCAACCTTTCCGATGGCAAGTGGAATTGTTTTAACAACAGGCGATGCAATTGGTGCCGTTGGTCCAAACATAGGAGGAAGTACTACGAATCCTGGAGCTTCTCAATCAGTAGCGGGTGACCCCGAGTTAAATGCTATTGCAAACGGAAATGTAACCAACGGTGTAGTCTTGGAGTTTGATTTTATTCCCGCAGGGGATACCCTTATTTTTAATTATATGTTTGGTTCCGATGAATACACGGAATTTTCTCCTTCAAATTTTAATGATGCCTTTGGTATCTTTTTGTGGGGCCCTGGTATTTCTGGCCCCTATCCTCTTGCTGGTTATCCAAACGGTGGAGATAATATTGCTGTAATCCCGGGAGGAACCCCCGTAACCATTAACAATGTGAATTGGGTCACCAATACACCCTACTATGTATACAATGAATTCCCTCAAGATACATACGGGGATGCTATTGAATATGATGGTACGACCGTCAAATTAACCGCGAGTGCAAGTGTGCAATGCAACGAAACCTATCACATCAAGTTTGCCATTGCCAATGTACTAGATCAGGCGTATGATTCTGGGGTGTTCTTGGAAGCTGGGTCATTTTCTTCTGCAGCAGTGAGTGTTGCCGTTGCTACCGTGTCTGGAGACACAACAATTGTTGAGGGATGTACCTATGCAGACTTTATATTTACTCGACCTGAAGGTCAAACAAATGATACGTTAATCATTAATTATACGATAACAGGTTCCGCTATTGAAGGCGTTGACTATAATAATATGGTGAATCCCATCGTGTTTTTACCTGGACAAGACACCGTTATTTTGAATTTAACGCCCACTCAAGATGGCTTAAATGAAGGGTTCGAGTCGGTTACAATTTCTGTATCAATCATTAACCCATGTGGAGACACGATCACTTCCGAGGGAACCATTTATATTGGTGATGGACCAATTATTAATATTACAGAAACAGACCCACTGGTTCAATGTTATCCGGACAGTGTCTTATTAACCGCCACTGCGTCTGGAGGTTATGCACCCTATGACTTTACTTGGACCACCTTGGGAGGTATTGTACTTTCGACGAATGACTCCATAACCATAAATGTTACTCAAAATGGGGTTGTTCAATACCTGGTTACGGCAGTAGATCAGTGTAACTTTTCTCAAACGGATACGGCAACGCTTACCGTGAATCAAACCATTGCAATTGATGCGATAAATATGACCGAAGCAACATGCATACCAACAGGGACTTTATCTGCAGTAGTTTCTGGAACTACAGGCAACGTGAATTATTCGTGGTCTAACGGTCAGCAAGGGCAAACAATTCAAAACCTAAGTGGTGGTTGGTATACCCTTACCATTACAGATCAAGTGTGTACGGCGAGTGATAGTGTATTTGTTGGTACCATTGCTGCACCTGTTGCGGATTTCACTGCAACACCAGCCGGAGGTTGTTCTCCGTTGAATGTCGTGTTTGTAAATAATAGTGCGAACGGAAATGGGTATGCGTGGAATTTTGGTAACGGACAGGGTGCAGTGGTTCAAACGACTGACCCTCAAAGCACCCAATATGTAACTCAAACACCAGAAAACTATACGGTTACGTTAGTGGTATCTCAAGGAATCAGTTGTGTTGATTCAATGTCAATTACCATCCCCGTGGATGTGTGTGATTGTACAGACCCAGAAGCGTTGAATTATAATGGCAGTGCCAATGTCAATGTCCCTTCAAATTGTATTTATCCGTATCCTGAAGTTGAGGCACCAAACGTAATTACCCCAGACGGTGACTTAACGAACGATGAATTTTTCTTGCAATATAAAAATGTCGTTTCGATTGAGTTAATTATTTTCAATCGATGGGGAGCGATCATGTACAGTGGATCAAGTACCGATTTAACACAGTCACAACCCTCATGGGATGGGACATCAAATGGTAATGAGGCCAGCGAAGGTGTTTACACCTATACGTATAAAGCTACGGGTGTTTCTGGCGGCCAAGTTTCGGGTCATGGATTCTTCCATCTGATACGATAAGATGACCCTAGAAATAGGCCGATGGGGCGAAGATCGAGCAAAAGAACATTTGCTTAAATCGGGGTATGAAATCCTTGAGTCAAATTATCGATTTAAAAAGGCTGAAATCGATTTAATTGCCAGAAAAGGGAATCTGATTATTGCCGTGGAAGTGAAAACTCGTACAGGAATCATTGTAGGAACCCCGTTTCATGCGATCACTCGAGAAAAACAACGAAATTTATTGCTTGGAATTAATCACTACGTTCAGAAATTTAACGAACCTGTGGAGGTTAGAATGGATGCGGTAAGTATTATTAAACAGGGGGAAACCATAACAATAGCGCATTTAGAGGATGCATTTCCGGCATTTTAACTCCTTGAATTATTGACGTACATTTGCAGAAACTGCTCGTGATGAACACAAACAAAAAATCTTCTCCTAAATCGGGGAAATCTACGAAGCCTGCAGCCGCTAAGTCGGCAAGGGCAGGTAAATCAAGCAAACCAGTCACCGGAAAAACTCAAAACTCTGGTAAATCAACTAAATCTGATGGCGAAAAGTCGGTTACTGCGCGCGATAAACGTAAGTATATTGACTTTAAAATTAAAGTTAAGAAAGGCGATCCACTTCCGAATTTTAATGAAAATGAGATTCGACTAAATAAATACCTTTCAAATGCTGGGGTATGTTCTCGGAGAGAGGCTGATGTATTAATTCAAACTGGCGTAGTAACAGTAAACGGCGTAATTATTACAGAAATGGGGCATAAGATTGCTCCTACGGATGTGGTTCAATACGACGGTGAGACCATTAATGCTGAAAAAAAGCGCTATGTCTTACTCAATAAACCAAAAGGCTTTATAACAACAATGGATGACCCTCAGGGTAGAAAAACTGTCATGTCCTTGGTTAAATCGGCGTGTAGAGAACGTGTTTACCCCGTGGGTAGGTTAGACCGTGAAACCACTGGATTATTGTTGTTTACGAATGACGGGGATATTGCAAAAAAACTAACCCATCCCCGGTATCAAGCGCGTAAGATCTATCATGCAGAATTAAATAAACCGTTTAAAACTGAAGACTTTGATCGATTACTGCGCGGGGTAGATTTAGAAGATGGGAAATCGAGGGCAGATCAAGCCTCTTATGTAGATGGTGGAAATTCTCGTGAAGTAGGCGTAGAGATTCATTCGGGTAAAAACCGTGTCGTTCGTAGAATGTTCGAAGCCCTAGGTTATGTTGTGGTTAAATTGGATCGCGTAGTTTATGCGGGCTTAACCAAAAAAGATTTACCCAGAGGTATGTTTCGACACTTAACAGATGACGAAGTGAGCTTCCTAAAAATGACTAAAAATGTATAAGCGGATTTATTTTATTTTCAGTTTCTTTTTGCTCCTCTTTTTTCTTGGAGCTTGTTCATCCAATGAAACGTCTAGTAAACACCCGTATGCGAATTATTTTTATCCAATATTAGATGAACCAAAGATCTATGTGTATCGAGATATTATCGGTGGACTAGACGAACAATTTCATCGGGTTTATTCCGTAAAAGACCACCTCGGTCACCATGTGGTCGTGGAGCGTTATGCCTCAGACGGGCGAATACTTGAGGCCTTGAACTTTAATGTAGATTCATTGAATATACAAGACCATATGGTGGTTAATCGAAATCAGAAAAAAACGAAAGCTTTCGTATATAAAACAACTTATTTTCCTTGGAATAAAACCGAACAAACCTGGTTTGCCACAAAGTTTGAAGGCGTTTTAGATTCAACCTTAATTTTTCAGGAAATGAAACGTAACATTCAATCAGAAAATGTATTAATTGATGTGATGGGTGAACAAACCAAGTCAATTAAATATAAAGATCTTACCAAGTTTACCTTGATAAACCCGTTTACAAAAACAGAAAAAGTCATGGAATTACCTTCGTATACGTATTATGCGGATGGTGTTGGCTTGGTAGAATGGAAAAGTAATGGAAACAAAGTGCACTTTAAGCTAGAACAGATTATGGACCAAGCCGATTGGTTAAAATTTATTAGACCTTGAAATGCTTTGTAATTATATTCTTAATTGGCTGCGGAGTAGTTCAGGCCCAAAATAGCTTGTTTAATTCGGCGTACAAAGGTAATTTGTCTTTGGAAGTGGGCATGTCAAGCAATCGATATGCTAAGTCATCCTTATCCATGATGGGAAATGAGTTCTCCTTTACCTTGAATGACGCAACATTTAACCAACCATTTGAAGGGATACCAAGTCCAAACATGAGGGATTTATTATCAAATCAATATCGGATAGCCATAGGTTATACGGTCAAACGTGGGGTTCAACTTCAATTGAATTTAGATAATTTTCAATATCAATTAACAAATCAACGATTGAATATTGATGGGTATGTTACCCCTGGATTTGATGTAATCGGTGGACTTTCTGGCACCTTTAATTCAACGTCCGTGGAAATGGATACCATTGGATTTAGATTTTCTTCAAACAGCACAAAATTCATTTCGATGAATTTGAATCTTTTACAAAATTTGTATCGAACAAAGTCGCGAATGTTTGTACTAAATGCTATTTATGGTTTAGGATTAGGCGCCCTACATACCACCTCGTCAGTTACCTTTGGCCCGGCATACCAAAACGAACGCTCGGGCATGTCAGGGTTTGCAGCAATGGCTCAAGGTGGAATTCGCGTGGAATTTTTAAGGCACTTTTACATATTACCAAAGCTAAGCGCAGGCATCCTAGTACAAAACAACATAAGTTTGGATGTATCGGATGCCACCCAAAAAGCTAATCAAACCCTATGGGTTGGTCAAATGAGTCTTAATGTGGGTGCGGTATTTTTTCTTGGCAAACAAAAGAATTGCGATTGTCCCCACTTTTAGTTTCCTTTCCCGCCAGCCCTGAAGTCTATTTTATAGTAGAAAATTGGTAAAAACCCAAGTTGGTTTTTTTGCGCAACGGGTTGATATGTTGGATTGCTTAAAACCGCTGGATCTAAAGACGGTGCATATGCTAAACTCAAGATATTCCGAGTGCCTAAAATATTTACTAAATCTAATCCGATTTCATGGGTCATCGCTTTCGCATTCATTCGCCAAGAGATTTTGAAATCCAATCGGAAATAGTCTTTAAATTGAAGTTCATTGAACATCGAATCTTGATAGATTAAATCCTTCTCTTGGTTTGTTTTTGCTAAATCTACTAATCCATAACGCTTTCCGCCTGCCGTAGTAACCTTTGCGCCGATGCCTAGGATATTTCGTTTTCCGATATTGAATTCTTTTCCAGCAAGTAAATTAGCTACATACGCACCGTTATAAGAGGTGTTTCTAAGTACACCGTCACTTCCTGTATACTTCGAGTCGTACAAGGTTCCTGAGAACAAGAAAAAGAAGCTTTTATCAAAGTACTTTTGTACCGTTAATTCCAACCCGTAATTGTACCCTGTCCCTGTGTTTTGTAATGAATCAGCAAAGATTCTTGTGAATCCACTGCCCATGTTAATCATCGAGAATGCACTTGGCGCAATGGTAACTGGGATGTTATATAAATATTGATAATAGGCTTCTGTTCGAATGCTAAACCCTTTATTAAAAAACTTTTCGTATCCGATTCCAGAATGAATGCTTTTGGTGAAATCCATCCCTTTGTTAAAGAAATTACCAACTCCTTTACGGTTGTCAACATACGTATATAACGGCTGTATTTGACTATGCATCCCGCCCCCGGCAAAAATTGATTGGTTTCCTGGGAGTTTATGTTTAAATCCAAGCCGTAGTTCCGCAGGACTTAAACTGTTGCTCATAGAAAAATATTGGCTATGAATACCAGCTGTGAAGTCTGTATTGTCGGACATACGCCATTTCCATTGAATAAAGGGCTGTATAAGCACACATGAACCTTCATAATCCCAACGGGTGAAAAACTGCGTGGAATCATCATAATCTACTAGGGCAGAATCCTTCATGTTCATTAAGAAAAGGTCTGCATTGTATCCGAATTTGATGAGGTGTTGCTTGTTGATTTTATGATTAACGGCGGTGTAACTTGAAATTTTATTGGTGGTAAAGGTGTAAGCCATTAGGGGGTAAATCGCATTGATTTGAATGCTTGTGTCTCCGCCCGCTGTGTTAAGGCTTCGTTGCAAATAGTCGTGATTGGCACGCTGAATTTCTTGAGATAAGGCAAGGGTGCTACTCACAAAAGTTTTTTCATTGATCGCTTTTTTGTAGGTTAATCCGGTTACCCCCATCGAAGTACCAAAATACTGGTCACGATCACCCTCTCCATACAAGTCTGTTGTATATTCCGTTTTTTCCGAGATCATAATGGCGATGTTACTTTTTCCACCCATGCCCCAAAATGATAAATTTCCTCCTTTTCGGAGTTTGAAATTAAATTTAAATGCTAAATCTCCATAGGTCGGAATCGCATCGGTTCCCAATTGAATCCCAAGAGATTTGAATAACGAAAGCGTGGAGTATCTCCCCATCATTAGAAAAGAAGCGGTTCCTTTTTTGTTAAGCGGACCTTCCGCTAAAAACTCAGTTCCAAGAAAACCAAATTGTCCCGTAAATTCATGACGCTGATCATTTCCACTGCGTAATTTTAAATCAAAAACACCGGAAACACTGTTGCCGTATTCAGCGGGAAACGCACTCATTAAAAAGTCTGAATTTCCTAGAATTTTATTATTCAAAACAGATACCGGTCCTCCTGAACTTCCCGCAATGGCAAAGTGATTCGGATTTGGGATGTCAATCCCTTCCACACGCCAAACCACACCGAGTGGACTGTTACCACGAATAATAATGTCATTTCTAGAGTCATCCGCTCCTTGTACCCCCGCAAAATTCGATGCCATCCGTGCAGGATCCATCCGCGAACCAGGGTATCGGTTAGTTTCTTCTACAGAGAATTGTTGCGCAGAAATCACGGCTAATTCATTGATGATTTCTCCTTTTTTACGGCCTGTTACTACCACTTCTTCTTTATTAGTTACCAATTCTTGAAGGCTAATCGTTAGAATTAATTCCTTTCCAGAGGAAATCTCAACCGTTTGAGTTTTAGGCTCATATTGTGCACATTTCGTAGTTAAGCCATATTTTCCAACGGGTACGTCAGCGATTTTAAATTCGCCCTCGCCGTCGGTAACCGCTCGATAATTTACCCCATTGGCATCCTTCAAATCAATTTCAATTTTTGCTCCGGCAAGCGGGAAACTTGTTTCGGAATCCATTACTTTTCCGCGAACATTTTGTGTTTGTGCAGTAATTAACACACTGAATAATAGCGTAAAAACGTATAAAATTACTTTCATGAATTTAGGTTTATTTGCGAATATAGTGGAAATCCTTAAACTACGACCAAAAGTTAAATAGCTGTTAAATTGCTAATATTGCAAGCATTAAGTTGATATTTGTATAAATCATTTTTAACGTTCGCATCATGAAGTCCATTTTCTTGTCAATCGCTTTAACTGTAAGCACCTTTATTACGTGGTCTCAAACCACAAGTACGCTAACTTGGTATACAGATATTTCATTAGCATCTCAGGCTGCAACCGCAGAAAACAAACCGATGTTGTTGTTTTTTACCGGTAGCGATTGGTGCGGGTGGTGCCATCGTTTGCAACGTGAAGTGTTTAATACGCCACAATTTACTACATGGGCATCAACGGATGTTATATTGGTAGAACTGGATTTCCCTAGAAACAAGGTGTTGCCTCAAAACATTACCGAACAAAATCAACTCTTACAACAGCAGTTTGCCGTGCAGGGGTATCCTACGGTGTGGTTTGTGAATGTCACCAAGGTTGAAGATAAATTTAATTTAGCGCCATTAAACTCCACTGGATATTTGCAGGGTGGGCCAGAAGTTTGGATTACCAATGCAAAGTCTATAATTAACGGAGGAAAATAGCTTAGAAAATATGCAGTAGACTTCCATGGTCTAGTGCCTTACCCGTGGTAGATTTTGTGGCAAGCATTCCGGTTTTGAACGTCCGGTTTGGAAAATATATTTCCGCTGTTTCTTTCAAGGTCAGCGGAGTAATTTTAGCGGAGTA
>CANHSL010000091.1 GCA_947463385.1 Flavobacteriales bacterium | reverse complement strand
TGGACTAGCAGATGGACCAAACCATGAATTATTATCTTGTAATCCGCCGTATACATAATATGGATTTCGGTTATCTAGGCTCACATGATAAAACTGACTTACAGGTAAATCTTCCACCATTTCCATGCTAGACCCGCCGTCCATGGATCGATACAAGCCACCGTCCGTTGCAACCAATAATTTATCCGGTTGGTTGTAATCAAAGGCGATGTCGTGAATGTCGGAATGCATAGAACCTAGGTTTTTAAAGGTCTTTCCGCCATCTCGACTAATGGATCCGAAAAGTCCGGCCTTTGCAATGATGTTTGGATCTTTCGGATGAATGCTTATTCTAGAAAAATAGAATGGGCGAACGGTTAAGGCAAAATCCCCATTAAGAAAAGACCACGTGTTCCCACCATCTTCTGACCGATAAAGGCCTTTTTCTTCTTTTTTCTTGGCTTCGATTACGGCATAAACAATCGATGGATTTGACGGGGCAAGGGAAACGGCAATTCTTCCTTTTTCGCCTTGTGGTAAGCCATTTTCAAGCTTCTTCCAGGTTGCACCTCCATCCATGCTTTTGTACAGTGCGCTGTTGATTCCGCCAGAATTAAAGGAATATGCAGTTCTTCTAAATTCCCAGAATGCAGCATAAAGAACGTTTGGCTGACTTGGATCCATGACCAGTTCTGAACAACCCGTGGTGTTGTTTACAAATAAGATGTTATTCCATGTTTTCCCGCCGTCTGTTGATTTATATACGCCACGTTCATCGCTTGGTCCCCACAAGGCGCCCAATACCGCCACATATATCTCATTGGGATTCTTAGGATTGATTTGGATGGATGCAATTCGGTCTGATTTTTCAAGCCCCATTTTGGTCCAATTCTTCCCTCCATCGGTGGTTTTATAAATCCCATCACCAGCAGATACGCTGTTTCGAGTCCATGTTTCTCCAGTTCCTACCCAATAGGTGTTATCGGGATCGCTGGGGTCTATACTGATACAGCCAATGGATTGACAGTATTGGTCGAATATGGAAGTAAAACGTACGCCACCATCTTGTGATTTCCACACCCCACCGCCAGCCGCGCCAACTAAGAGAATGTTAGAGTTTTTCGGATGCAGTTCTACATCGGAAATTCTACCACTCATCAATGCAGGACCAATGTGCCGTGCTTTTAAATCACCGAAATAATCTCCGGCGTTGAGGGTAGGAGTTTGTGCCCACGAGCATACCGCCCATCCGCTTACGAAAAGGCAAATAATAAACTTATTCATTGCTTACTTTTTAGGGAATAAAAACTTGCTTTCGTCAATTTTCGGATTGAGCGAGATTTTATCGAATTGAATGGTTTGTGTCATTCCATCTTTGATCCCAGATGTTTGCGAAAATGCTACAATTACACCATCAACTTCTTGATAATCGGAATATTTTGTTTGGGATGTTTTCCCTTTCATTTCTCCCGATTGGATTTCTGTTTCTGTTAAAATGGGAATGTTATTTTCTTTGTCAATGTAGTAATATTCTACATTTGGAACCTCCTTTCCTTCGGCCATCATTGTCTTTTTATCTAACTTAACTTTATGGCATGCCGTACCGTCAATGGTTTCTGTACCTAGTAAGGTCGCAGTGTATCCTAAGTTTTTATAGTTGATCAAGGCATTTGGAAATTCTTTTGCAGCGCGTTTTGCGTTTTCAGTTTCATCTGCCGGTGCTTTCTCAGCTTCCATCGACATGAAGTTGGTTGTCCAAACCGTAGAACCATCATAGGCTTGCATGATCATGGTATTTCCCATCAATGTAATTTCGGTATACATACGGCCGTCTGAAAGCATAACCACTTCAACGGGAATTTTCATCCCCCCTTGGTCTAAATTGGCATTCATTTGCATTCCTGCAATACCGTCCCATTTTGTTCCACCGATTGTTTGGTGGTACGTACTGATTATTTCTTCAACTGTTTGCGCATTCGAAGCAAACGTGTACACGACAAGAGCGAGGAGTAAAAGCGATTTTTTCATAAACCTAGGTATTAATTTTAAGGAAACAATATTACTATAATTACTTGAAATGGACTTGATATAAATTGCTAATTTTCTGTAATTAAAGCCCAAATTGTTCGAGGTGGTGACTGATGTGTTTTCGGTGGAGTAAAATCCACTCCTCATGATTTAGGGGGCCAAAGTAGGGGTGGGAATGGGTTGCCTCTGGGTTGGATTCGTAGTATTCGTCGAAGGCCATAAAACCCTCAATAAATGCATCAACCGCTAATTCTAATTCACTAAAGCTTAATGGATTTGAGGTACTAACAAAACCAACTTTGATGTCTTTTCCAAAGGGTTTGTCTGTGTATAAAAAAGGCTTTGACTGCAAGGCTTTTTCATCGGATACTTCCATCGGTAAGTTAACCGCACCTGTGGAAAGTGACAATCCGTTCGCTAGATGTTCTATCATTTGTTGGGCGCTGAAACTACCCCAATGTGGTTTTTTATCGGCAGTTAACGCGTTAAGCCGAATTAAAATTTCTGGGAGATCCCAATCAATAAAGTTCATATTATTTTACGATAATGCGAAGGCTTCGCGGTACAACATCCACTTGGACTTTTTTTCCGGAAGAGATGGGCTCACCATCAATTTGACCGTATGAGTGCGGAAGTACCAAGGTGGCATGGTCAGTTTTAATTACTTCGGTTAAGCCGCTGTGGTCAGTTCTTCCTGAGAAATAACGGTATAACATGGCAGGAATATTCCAAAAAGAAAATGGCTTTAGGATGACCACTTCAAATTTCCCATCGGTGGCATCTGAGGTTGGGGATACTTTAAATCCGTTTCCTAATTCAGAGGTGTTCGCAATGGTACATAGCATTACAGGTAGTTTTCGAACTTGACCGTTTGCATCTATGGAAACATTGATCGGGTTGTATTTGAAAACTTCTTTAAGAACTAGTTTGATGTACGAGGAAAAGCCACGTTTGCTAGACCCAGCGAATTTTTTAGCAATCAATGCATCTAAGCCATAACCGCCAAAGCCAAGAATTGGTTTGTTATTTACTTTTAATGTATCCATTTCGATGCGCTTCCCTGAATTGATACACTCCAAAGCCTCTTTGATTTTTAGCGGAATTTTCATGTGGCGGGCAAGCCCATTTCCGGAACCTAATGGAATAATGGCTAATTGGGTATTTGATCCGATTAAGGTAGTTCCAACTTCATGCACCGAACCATCACCTCCAACAGCGCATACAATCTCAATGCCTAGCTCGACCGCCTTTTTCGCGAGTTCGATGGCATGACCTTTATGTTTAGTGTGAATGATTTCGTATGCAAACTTTTCGTGATCCAAATGAGCAGCAATCAACGATGGGAGCTCCGCTTTTTTTCGGCCTCCTGAAATCGGATTTACAATAAACCAAATGCGCTCTTTCATCGGTGTGTTTTATTCATTCGAAGATCTTTTCTAAAACGTTGCAGTAGAGAAAGGAACCTTATTTTAGAATCTCCTATTTTCAAAATTAATGTTTTTTTACCAGAATGTGAAGGATTTTTCACCTTTTTTATGAGAACGCGCCAAGACGTATTGGTTTCATTGTACTGCAACTCAAATTCATCATTCCATATGTAATATATACCATTCAAGTAGCGAATAACATCTTGATTTTTTCGATTCACAAATGAATACAGGTTTACATTCCAATTTAAGGCCTTGCATAAAGCAGGAATGATGGCTTTTTGTTCCTTCACCTTAAAGGCTTGCTTCATTCCATCGGGTGGAATAATTAGGATCGGTACGGAATAATAATCTTGGATTTTATATTGCGCATTGTCAAGGTGTACCGGGGTATGGTCACCCGTTATGACAAACAGGGTGTTTTTGAACCAAGTTTTGCGTCTGTTTTGTTCAAAAAACAGGCGTAATTGGTCATCAAAAAACCGATAAGATGCGGCTTCGGCGCTAGGTATCTTGTATTTATTTTTAAAGCGTTGAGGAATATCGAAGGGTTCGTGGGTTGAAAGGGTGAAAAAAGTCATCATAAACGGTTTTTTATGACCGTTCAATTTAGTTGAAATGTGTTTAAAAACCTCATGATCATGAAGTCCCCAGTTCCCTGCTTCAGCATTTGCAGTAAATAGGTCGTCCCGGTATAATTGGTGCTTGAATCCGAGCGAACTGCCCAGGGCATCAAATCGCATCGATCCTTCTTTAGCGCCATGTATAAAGTATGTTTCATATCCGCGTTGATTGCACATCGATGGGAATCCGGTTAGCTCATTGGTGCTATAATTACTGAGTATGAACGGGGTGTCTAGCCAGGAAGGAATTCCTCCAAACAATGCGGGTAAACATTCAATCGAAGTTTTTCCTTCAGCAAGTCCTTCCATAGCAAAATCATTCATTTGTTCCTTGGCTAGTTTATCTAGAAAAGGCGTGAGTGGAATTCCATTGACCCGTTGGTGAAGTTGCTTGTTTCCAAGGCTTTCAACAATAATGAAAAGTATGTTTACTTGTGAAGGAGGGTTATCACTGCGAACATTAAGGCGTGGATTGGCATATTTTACTTCAAGGCTGTTTTTAACCAAGGTATGACTCGGGGTTGGTTCGTTTTGTATCGTTTTCAACACAACAAACGGCGCGTTTAAGGTGAATTGTGCACCCATTGGATGCTGCGTTTTAAGGGCATCAGCAATTCCAAGGGGCTTCGGCCCAAAACTATTCCTAGCCAATAAGAAACTGAGGCTTGAGCAAATAAAAAATAGCATGATGTTTTGAGACAGGGTGATTTTTCTACGCTCGGTATGGCGTATTTTCTTTAGTGCCCAAAGAAATAAAATTACCCATAGAATGCACAAGATGAAAACATACCAAAAGCGTTTGATTAGACTAAGAAACTGGACTGAATCTTCGCCTAAGGTATAAAATGTGTAGACATCAAACGTTGCTCTTTTTGCAGCATAATTTATATAGATTAAATCCCACAGCTCAGGGATTAGAATGGCTAAAAATCCGAGGATACCAAAGGCACGAACCATTCGGAAACCTATTTTTTCATTCGGAATCCAGTTCGCTATAACGGTGAGCGTAAATAAGGGGAGGGCAAGATAAGCAACGAGGCTAACATCGAATCGAATGGCTGTGATAAGGTCAACGCGAGCGGACTCCAATAATGCCTGATTAAATAACGCGTTCTGTAGCCTCAAGAGCCAAAGTTCAAGCAGGAACAGTCCACAGATTTTTACTGAAAATTTATAAAGGTTATGAATCATCTTGCGTGTTTGAAATTACTCAAAATCATCCGTATGTTTGTAAAAACAATGAAATGGCAAACGAACAAAAAATAGACCCCAAACAACAAAATCGCCTTCAACTTACGCAACTATTGCAAAACAAGGCGGCCTTAAAACAGGATATTGCGGAAGATGCTGAAGCTGTATTTTTGAATTTGAAAGAAACCATTAAAAGTGAATTGGTGGCATTAAGGGCGATTGTTCCAGACGACCGTGTACGCTTGCATTTCAAAGAACGAGGCGAATATGAAATTCATGTGTACATCGGAAGTGATGTTTTGGTGTTTTCATTACATCACAATGTGTTTCGTCTTCCTGATCACAATCCATTATGGGGTACAGGGTATTTTCAACAAAATGAACAACGTGGATATTTCGGGGTGATTTACGTTTATAATTTTTTGGCTGAATCATTAATTCAAAATCGCTTGGATGATTCGGGATACTTAATTTCTCGCTTGTTTGTTAATCACGAAAAACACTTTTTTATTGAGGGTAGAACTCAACTTTCAGGAATATTTAGGGATACGGAACGCCATCAATGGAATGACGATATATGCGCTTTAGTTGTGCAAATGACTTTTGCTTATGCCCTGTCTTTCGATCTTTATATTCCGCCGTATGAAATACAAGATGAGATCTCTGTGAATCAGATGCATTACATGGGAGAAACCTTGAAATTACAGACCGGAAAACGACTTGGGTTCAAGATGAAATCTGAGGATACGGAGATTTCTTAAAAAAATCAATTCAAGGCTTTGCCTGTATAGTTTTTAGCCTTATATTTGCACTCCCAAATTTGGGGTATTTTTATTGGCCCATTCGTCTAGTGGTCAGGACGCCAGGTTTTCATCCTGGAAACAGGAGTTCGATTCTCCTATGGGCTGCCAAGTAATTGGCCCATTCGTCTAGTGGTCAGGACGCCAGGTTTTCATCCTGGAAACAGGAGTTCGATTCTCCTATGGGCTGCAAAAAAAATGTTATTTAAATTAAAGCTATGGCAAACCACAAATCGGCAATTAAAAGAATCCGTTCTAACGAAGCAAAGCGCACGTTGAACAAATATCAACACAAAACTGCGCGTAATGCTGTTCGTAAATTACGTGGATTAACAAATAAAGCGGAAGCGGCAACCTTGTTTCCAACCGTTGCAGCTATGTTAGACAAACTTGCAAAACGTAATGTGATTCACAAGAACAAAGCATCAAACTTAAAGTCTGGTCTTCAAGTTCACGTGAATTCGTTAGCATAAGCTCATACTGAATAAGTCATATTATTTCGGGGGCTCAAGCCCCCTTTTTTTGTATCTTTGTTTTATGAAAATCCATGCGCTCATTGCATGTTTTATGTTGTTTTTTGGGCTCAGATCTATGGCTCAAGGGCTTGCAGTTGACACCATTTTACCCAACACATCGTTTTTAAGTACTGTAGATTCAATAGAAGCGTTTACACAATCAAGTTATGCTACCGTACCTGCACTTGGCTTACAAGGTGGGGTTTTTATGGATCCATTCAAGGTGTATCGACCCTTGGGCGGTCTCATGCATCCGCTTACCTTAGCGGATCAGCCCATTCGATTTACCGCATTGCCTTTATTGGGTTTCGCCTATGCATTTGGTACTCAAGGCAGCCAACACCTGAAGTTTTCTTACGCGCAAGCGTTTAAATATGGTTGGTTATTGAATGTGCATTATCAGGGTCATGGGGCAAATGGGTTTGTTCGAAATAATGCATGGAAACAGCGAGATTATCGCTTTGATGTTGCGAAACTATCTAAACGTTATCAAACTAAATTAACATTAGAAGGCTTGGTTGATAATCGGCAATTTTCCGGGGGTATTCAGGTCGATTCCTTAGCTGGAAGTTTTCCCTTGCCCTTGCTTCCGGTACGAAAAGATAGTTGTAGCGCTAACCTGCGAATTCAACGAATTTCAATGCAGCAAGCCTTTAATTTCCGGAAAGATTCTCTTCGATTTTTTGGCTTAGTGCATCAAAGTAATCTCTCTTCAAAGACCAGGTTATATGGTGAACAAGACACCTTAGCGGGATTATATAACGCCATCTTTTTTGATTCAACATCAACCTTAGATCGATATGAATTAGTGAGTACAGTTAATCGGGTAGGTTTAGGGCTCTCTACCAAAAGGCTTTCTGTAAATGCCATGGTGCTCGGCGAATATTGGAGAATGCGAATGGCTGGATTTCAACACGACACCTTAGAGTTGGGTTTCAGTAGTGAACTTAACTATATGATTTCTTCATGGAAATTGCTTGCTAGCTTTGAGCATCGACTAATCGGAGCTTTTGGATCGTCACGTTTTGAGTTGACAGCCAAAGGCAATATTTTTAAAAACCACTACCTCCGTGTGAGTTATTTTCAGGGTAGTTTAGCTCCGGATGTTTATCAACGTTTTTACTATGGAAATACCTTGCAATACCAATTGGCTACTCCCGAATTACAAGGCTTAATTCAGGTAAATGCTACCTTGAACGGGACCCTTTTCGGAATAGATTATGAGCTTCACGTAAGAGGGTTGTCAACGCAGGGTGTGTATCAATTTCAGAATGAACAATGGGATGCATCTACAGAAAATTCAAGTAAGCGTTTGCTTCAAGGTGCTGTATCCTTATCTAAGTCCTTCCGTGGATTTTCAGTCAGTCCAAATGTGCGTTATTTAGTTATGGAAAATTCGGTATTTCCAACGTTAATCACAGGGGCAAGCATTGGTTACAATGGGTTCATCACTAAATCCAAGAATTTATATTTATTTTCAAAAGTGAGTTATCAATTTTATAATCGGTATCTGCCACTTTCGTTTGACCCTTTGCTATCGCAGGTGAATTTAATCCCAACAGCGACAGTAGATAATTCATACCATAACCTTTCGGCCACGGTAGGTTTCAAAGTAAAAACCTTTCGGTTTTTTGTTTCAGGAGCCAATTTAGGTTCATTATGGATGAATGCAGCTCAGCCCTTGTATGAACATTTGCCTATACCAAGTTGGCAATTACAGGTTGGCTTGATTTGGGAGTTTTGGAATTAATTCAAATG
>CANHSL010000090.1 GCA_947463385.1 Flavobacteriales bacterium | reverse complement strand
TACGGAATGCGAATCGTGGCGGGAAAAAAGATGGAGGTAATTCTATTAAATGGTCGTGAAATGGATTTATCAACGAATAATTACCGTCAAGTCTTCCGTAAAACACCGGGAATTTTTGTATCCGAACATGATGCATCTGGCTTACAAACGAGCATATCAACGCGTGGACTCAGTGCAAATCGATCTTGGGAATTCAATATGCGTCAGAATGGGTACGACATCGCTGCTGACCCCTCAGGATATCCCGAAGCCTATTTTTCTCCAAGCCTTGATGCCGTATCGAGCATTGAAATATACCGTGGGTCATCCGCCTTACAATACGGATCTCAATTTGGCGGAATGATCAACTATCAACTGAAAGATCAACTGGGTGAACGTCCGCTTACTTATGAAGGGTCGCATACAGCGGGTTCATTTGGGATGTTCAATAGCTTTAACGCGATTGGAGGAAAGCAAGGGGCGTGGACCTATTATGGGTTTATGCATCACCGCCAAGCGCAGGGGTTTCGTGCCAACAGCCAATACTATACAAACATGTATTTTGCAAAAGTTGGATATGCTTGGAAGCAAGGAAAAATCACGGTTGAATACAACAACAGTTACTATTTAAGTAAGCAAGCCGGAGGTCTACACGATACCATGGCGAAGCATACGCCAGACACCTCGTTGCGCCAACGAAATTGGTTTGAAGTTCCATGGAAAATGGCTTCTATACAGCTTTATCACACATTTAAAAATGAACTAAAACTGCACGCAACCCTTAATTATTTGCATGGAAATAGAAACAGTGTTGGGTTCTTAAAAGCTATTAATGTTGCAGATACCTTCAACACTAATATTGGTTCATATAATTTAAGAGATGTCGATAAAGACATATACAACACGATTTCCAGTGAAATACGACTGAGTAAAGGATATAAAATCGGAGGTCGAAACCAGGTGATTAACGGCGGGGTGCGTTATTGCTTGAGTGACATTCAACGACTGCAAAAAGGAATCGGAACCGGGGGTAGCGACTTCGATTTATCAGTACGTGCGGATAATTCTGGGAATTTCTATCAACGAGACCTTGATTTACAAACACAAAATACCGCTATTTTCATGGAGAATCTATTTAGCATTGGCAAGAAGTTAAGCATTATCCCAGGATTTCGTGCAGAAACTATTCAATCCTCCATGAGTGGGCGGACAAACCAAGTCGGTGGTGGGTATATTTCTAACCAATCAAAAGATCGCTACATATTACTCGGTGGCATCAGTTCTAAATATTCATTGATTAAAAACCCTTCATTAAATGCTACCATTTATGCCAATGCCAATCAAAATTACCGTCCTGTAATGTATAGTGAATTAATCCCCTCAGCAATGGCTGAAATTGTGGACTCCAACATGACTGATGTGCATGGATTTAGCAGTGAATTCGGAATCAAAGGGAATAAATTTTTTAGAGGAATTAATTTCACATACGACATAAATGCCTTTTATATTCGATACAATAACAAGATAGGAACGATACCTCCGATAGATTTTGGACCAACATTAAAAACGAATATTGGCGATTTAGAATCTAAAGGTGTTGAATTCTTCACTGAACTTAGTTTCTTCAACCCGTTTATGTCCAAGGTAACCGAACAACTTAGTTTTTACGTGAGTGGAACCGTTATGGATGCGCGCTACAAACGCTGGAATAACATAGCAATTGCAGGAGATGAAGCAACATCAATTGTGGGTAAAAAAGCAGAATATGCCCCTGAACAAATTATTCGAGCGGGCGTAGAATATAAAGCAGGAATTTTCGCAATTAACTACCAGTTTCATTACACCTCGGCAAGTTTTGCAGATGCAGCCAATACGCTGGAACCAAATGCTACGGCAACGGTTGGACAACTGCCTGCATACAGTCTACACGATGCAAGCATGAGCCTACAACTCTTTGAAAACTACCAATTTAAAGCCGGAGTAAATAATATATTAAATCAAATTAACCCGATTCGACGCAGCGGAGGTTACCCTGGACCGGGTGTATTAACCAATCAAGGCCGCTCAATTTATTTCACCTTAAGCATAAAAATTTAAGAAGAAATTGATGGAATAGTAGGGCCTAGTGATTTTTTTCATAAATTCGGCGTGTAAAAACAATTATTAAACGTGTCTAACCTGTTATGATCAGTATTTTCGTAGCCAAACTTGATTTTGGTGTCGACAACGCACAATTGCGTTCGCTCTTTGAGCCATACGGAAAAGTTAACAAAGCCACCGTAGCTATCGATAAAGAAACCGGACGCTCTCGCGGCTTCGGTTTTGTTGAAATGGATGATGAATCCGAAGGATCGGCTGCTATTGATGCCCTTGACGGCTTTTCTGTAAATGGCCGAACAATCGCAGTAAAAAAAGCCGAAGACCGCGGTGACAATCGGAACCAAGGCCCTAGAACCGATGCCCCTCGAAGAACGGAAGGATATCAGCCTGAGAACAGAAAACCTGCAAGCGAAGGCTTCGTACCTACCCCATTCGACCCGAATGCACTGGACCCTCGAAAAAAAATAATTCCTAAAGAAAAGGAACGAAAACCAGACACTGAAGTTGATCGCTCTAAAAAACCAAAAATGGATGCCTATAAAAAGAGTGGTAAAAAAGACCGGTTTTTTGATGATGACGATGATGAACTTACAGGAAGTTTATTCTCATTTGATGACGAAGAAGACGACGATTAAATATCCGTTCGAATAAAAAAATGGCCAATCATTCGATTGGCCATTTTTTGTACCTTTGCATTCATGTCGGAAACCTATTCCCACTTTCTTCAACACCCCGTATTTAAAGTTGTTTCTGAACTATGTTCCCAGCAAAACATACCTGCCTATGTCATTGGTGGATATGTACGTGATGCTATGTTGGGTAGACCGTGCAAAGACATTGATATCGTAGTAGTAGGTGATGGTCCTGAATTCGCATCACTCGTTGCAACGAAACTTCGGGTAAAAAATCTATCCATTTATAAGCGATACGGAACCGCTCATTTTAGATACAAAGACTTAGATGTTGAATTTGTGGGAGCTCGTAAAGAATCATATACCGAAGATTCAAGAAAACCATCCACTCTACCTGGAACATTGCGTGATGATCAACTTCGTCGTGATTTCACAATAAACGCATTGGCTTTCAACTTGAATCAGGAACACTTTGGCGAACTTGAAGACCCATTTAATGGACTAGAGGATTTAGAAAAAGAGATTCTTCGAACGCCCTTAGATCCAATAATTACCTATTCGGACGACCCCCTTCGAATGATGCGAGCCATTCGATTTGCAACACAACTCGACTTTAAAATTGCTGGCCCTTCCTTACAAGCAATACAACAGCAACCCGAACGAATTGCCATTGTCTCCATGGAGCGTATTGCAACGGAACTTAATAAAATTATGAGTTCCGAAAAACCATCCCGTGGATTTCATCTGTTAAAAGCAAGCGGATTGCTACCACATATTTTCCCGGAATTGCTGGCTTTGAGTGGTGTGGAAACCATTAACGGCCATAGCCATAAAGACAATTTTGACCATACCCTTGAAGTATTGGATAATATTTGCATCCATACAGACGACCTCTGGCTGAGGTGGGCCGCATTGTTACACGACATTGCCAAACCACCAACCAAACGGTATGACCCTCAAACCGGCTGGACTTTTCATGGCCATGAAGAATTGGGTGCTCGAATGGTGCCTAGAATATTTAAGAAATTAAAACTCCCACTCGATGGGAAAATGAAATATGTGCAAAAACTCGTGCGCCTTCACCTTCGCCCAATTGCCTTAGTTAAAGGTTCTGTTACAGATTCTGCCATTAGAAGACTATTGTCTGAAGCCGGTGACGATATTGAGGACTTAATGACACTTTGCAGTGCCGACATTACTTCTAAAAATGAATTTAAAGTCAAACGATACCGTAAAAATTTTGAATTGGTTGGAGAAAAATTAAAGCAAGTAGAAGAAAAGGACCGTATCCGTAATTTTCAACCTCCGGTTACGGGTGAATACATCATGTCCTATTACGGCATTGGTCCGTGTGCGGAAATTGGTATAATTAAGTCAGCGATAAAAGAAGCAATCCTTGAAGGTAAAATAGAAAATACCTTTGAAGAAGCAGAACAAGAAATGATTGGACTAGCAAACAACTTAGGACTTGTTCCTGTTACAGCTAAATAAATAACTTTGTAAAAAAAAACACATGCCTGGGTTAAAGTTCAGAGTATTATTAGATTCAGACCATAAAGATGAAGTCTTTCGCGACGTGGTAATTTCTAATGAAAGTAATTTTGAAACATTCTATCAAGCCATTATGTCGGCGTTTGAATTCAAGGGAGATCAAATGGCAAGCTTTTATGTATCCAACGACGAATGGGATAAAGGCCATGAAATCAACCTCATGGACATGTCTTATGACGATGATGCATTGGATGCTCCTTCCAATGTCATGAGTAAGGCCATCTTGAAAGAGTTTGTTGAAGAGCCTGATCAAAAGTTTATCCTTGTTTATGACTTCATGCGCATGTGGATATTTCTTATTGAACTCATTGGCTATGAAGCAGAAAGCCCAAATGAAGCGCGTACGGTACTTGAGGTTGGTCAAGCACCAAAGGAGAATTCCAAAGAAGCCTTAGAGGAAGATTTTTTCGCCAGTGGCGGGGGATCTGAAATTCAGGGTGAGGGTGCGGAAGACGATGACTACGGGTTTAATGATTATGACGATGATTATAACGAAGAAGATTTTAGTGATTTTAATGAATTCGAATATTAATGGCTGCGCATGACCCAATTGGCTTAGCCATACAAGATTATCTAAAAACAAAAAAACCAGCCGATATTATCGTAACGGCGGATTTGTGCGATGATGATATTATTCCGGTTGAAGTACTTTTTAGAACTTTCGATGAAATGCCTTCACTGGAACAACAGGCAATGACCTTAAGTAAAGGCCGAATTCTAGATGTAGGCGCAGGTGCAGGACCACATAGCATCTACCTGAGTGAATTAGGCAATCACGTTCAAGCAATAGACTCCTCGCCTGGCGCAGTAAACTACCTCAAGTCAATGAATATTGATGCCCGCTGCATGGATATCCTCGACCTAAAAGGCGAAACCTACGACACCATCCTGTTATTAATGAATGGCATTGGAATCGCAGGAACAAAGGGCAAGCTGCCTGACTTTCTTAAACACCTTAAAACCTTGTTAAATCCGGGAGGACAAATCTTGTGTGATTCCTCTGATGTAGCCTTCCTCTATGAAGAAGAAGATGGATCCTATTGGATGGATTTAAACTCGGAATATTACGGGAATTTCAAATTTCAATTACATTATAAAAAAGAATCTACTGAGATTTTTGAATGGTTATATATTGATTACGATAACCTGCATGACATTGCAAGTTCCGTCGGATTTAAATGTAAACGTATCGAAATTGATGAACATCATTTTTTAGCGCAATTAACCTTGCAATGAATTAAAACACAATGTGTATTTTTGTGAACAAATAAAAGCATAACAATGAGTGTACTGGTAAACAAATCGTCTAAAGTTATAGTTCAAGGTTTTACAGGCAGCGAAGGAACCTTCCACGCAGGTCAAATGATTGAATATGGTACTAATGTAGTTGGTGGAGTAACTCCTGGAAAAGGTGGAACTACCCATTTAGACAGACCAGTATTTAATACCGTTAGTGATGCGGTAACAACTACAGGAGCTGACGTATCGATTATTTTTGTGCCGCCTGCCTTTGCAGCCGATGCCATTATGGAAGCAGCTGAAGCAGGAATTAAAGTAATTGTTTGTATCACAGAAGGCATTCCGGTAAAAGACATGGTGAATGCGAAAGAATACATTAAAGCATTTGATTGTCGCTTGATTGGACCAAATTGCCCAGGAGTAATTACTGCAGGTGAAGCGAAAGTTGGAATTATGCCTGGATTCGTATTCAAAACAGGAAAAATTGGAATTGTTTCTAAATCAGGTACCCTAACCTATGAAGCAGCGGACCAAGTAGCGAAAGCTGGACTTGGAATCACTACTGCCATTGGCATTGGTGGAGATCCAATCATTGGAACAACTACTAAAGAAGCCGTTGAATTATTGATGAACGATCCGGAAACTGAAGGCATTGTAATGATTGGCGAAATTGGTGGAAACTTAGAAGCTATTGCAGCACGTTGGATCAAAGAACATGGAACAAAACCTGTAGTTGGTTTCATTGCAGGTGAAACTGCTCCTAAAGGACGAACCATGGGTCATGCCGGCGCAATTGTTGGAGGAACAGATGATACCGCTGAAGCTAAGAAACGAATCATGCGTGAGTGCGGCATTCATGTGGTGGATTCTCCAGCGCACATCGGCATTAAAATGGCCGAAGTAATGGGTGTAACTGCATAGCAGTTATGACTCATGATACGCATTGATACACAAGGTGCAATTCATGAAAACAGGGCACTTCTAAGTGACTTTGAACAGTTATATTATGATGCATTTCCTGACGTAAACGAACGCGAGAGTTTTAATGATATTTGCGCTCGTATCAATCAAGAAAATCAACCGCTACGTTCAGTAATTGCGCTTACCTATTCGAATGAAGGCCTCCTTGGCGGAATGGTTTTAGACATCTACGAGAATACGTGGTTTCACCTCATTTACCTTTTAGTTAAACCGGAAGCGAGAAATCAAGGAATCGGAAAACAATTAATTTGCGAAGAATTACCTGCACTCGTTGGTTCAATTAATTCGGACTGTAAGGGCGTATTTTTAGAATCAAATATTCCGTGGCTAACACATACCGATTCATTCGATCCGTATAAAAGACTATCACATTTTAGACATTTTGGAGTAAAGTGGATTCCCATTCAATATGTTCAACCCCCTTTATCCAAAGAGAAAGAATTTGTTTCAAATTTATTTCTACTTTATTATCCGTTCTCAAAAGAATATTCCCTAATTAACAAACAATATATTCGTGCTTTTTTATATCACTTTTACGTCAACCTTGGCGCTGAAACCGATGGTAGCATCGAATATGAGTCTATGTTAAATGAACTAAATCATCTCGAAATGAATCAATCAACAATCTCTACTCAAGAAATTCCAATACAAGAACGCTCAGCGATTCAATTTAACCGTGTATCCCTTTGTGTTCAAGTATCACATGAGTCACCAAAACAAGAAAACGAGGTTCCTTGTGAACAATTTCACTCCTATGAAACCGATTTATTATCCTACCACTTTCAACGAGACCGTCCGATTACGAGTAGGTTTCTTCCTGAACACTCCATAGAACAAATTGAAATTCATTTCCCGCCAATCTACGCCTACCACTCTGAAGGACGAACGCAGCACATGGCCAACGAGCGAACTACAATTCCAGCGAATATTAAGATTTCTCAAACCCACTTTCATGCCTCAGAGAACACCGTATGGTCCGTTACACTCATGAATTGTGAAGACAACTATTTTAGTGAATTGGAAATTATCAAACTCTCATCTTATTTCGGCAGCAGCCAAGAACGTACCGGACTCAAGGATAACATTCAATTTTCGAAACCGGGTGGAGAAAAGATGATCTTATCTGATTTTATTCGCAGCATACTCAATCTAACACAAACATCCATCAGCATAGGCTCTGGAATTATTCAACTAGATACCGCCAAAATTTTAAGTAAAAACAATCAAATCCAAATAAATTGGGGAGCGTTTTACGATGAACTGACCGAGTCTTTTTCAAATCCAGACAGTCCCAACATCGCATTGAATACGAAATATAACGTGGATGAATCATATACCGCGTTCCTTAATTTAATGTGCGGTTTTGCCTTAGGGATTTTTGACTACAATCGAATGGGATTTGACGAGGTGGTTGATACGCTGCAATTATTAAAAGGGGACAACAGTTATCTGTTGTTTATTAATCGTGGAATCATGTTAAATCTTTGTCATGAAGATGAAATGTTCGAATCGGTTCGTGAACATATTGGGATAAGTCCTTACTTACTCATTCCGAATGCCGCGTTGAATAATAACACCTTTTATTTAGAATCAACCCTAAAGAAACTTTCTGACCTAGAATTTTCAGATCAGGCAACTCATGTGTTGTTAGAAGTAAGAAAACAAGCAGAACATGCCTTATTAAAAGGAGTGGTGAATAATATCTTTCATTACAAAACAGAAAAAAACCTCTTTGAATTTTGCAGTATAGAAAGAAATCACGCATTAATAGCTAAAGCGATTCAAGGGAACCTGGAGGAGCTACAGCAGGTTGTAGATGAGCGTAAAACTAAACGAGAAGACCAAAGTGATTTATTTACGACCTTGCTATTAACCGTATTATCCTGCCTTCAATTTCAAGGTATATTTCAAAGTATCGCAAATGATAACTTCGTAATGTCATGGGTTTACACAGCTACTTTTTCTGTAACAATAACGTTTATGATTTACACCTTGTTACGGATGAAAAAATAGCCATTTGAATTAATTCCAAAACTCCCAAATCAAGCCAACCTGTAATTGCCAACTTGGTATAGGCAAATGTTCATACAAGGGCTGAGCTGCATTCATCCATAATGAACCTAAATTGGCTCCTGAAACAAAAAACCGAAAGGTTTTTACTTT
>CANHSL010000089.1 GCA_947463385.1 Flavobacteriales bacterium | reverse complement strand
TCTGACCCGCCTGATAGGCACCTGAGGGAATGTAAACCATTCCATAAGGCACTTTTCCTGGGCCTAAAATATCCGGATAGAAGGTGTCTCGCCCTTTAACCCCTACAAGATTTCCATCTACCGGGTCACACGACGCGAAGAACAAACCTGCTAATGCAAAAACAAAAATTCTTTTCATTTTATCCTTTTTTTGGTTCTAGTCATTTCCAAACAAAACTTGCTACAGGTTATTTGAGTTCGGGTATAACGTTTGAACAATAAAAATGGTTACATCTATAACTTAATTTCCTAACCAACGAGGATGTGTTGAATACGTCTTCGGTGGATTTTTTAAATAAAAACAATATCTTACAAAGAACTCATGAGAACCTCGTGAGATGCTTGAAAGCTTATTAACTGTGATGTCGTATGAGTACCCACAGGTAAAGTTCTTGAATGCGTTGTATCCTAACATAATACCAATCGCATCGGAGGTACGGTACGTTAAGCCTACATACCCAAATTCTTTACTGTCTTTCTTAAAGAAGTATCGAGAGTTAATGTCTACAGAATATTTAACTAGGTCCGTACGCATCATCAAGTTAAAATCAAGTGCTCCTGAAGCAATATTCGGCAGTTTGTAGCCACCCATAAGGTAATAGTGACGAGCGGTTGAATAACCTGCAACCCCAATTCCTGTTGCACTTCCAAGCATTTCAGATTCACTTAAGTGGGTAGAGGAAAGTCCTGCATAGTAATTTCGTCCTTTTAAATACAATCCAAAGTTTAAATCCAAACTAATTGCGCTAAAATCATTACCTGGCAAGGATGGGTCATTTAATGTTTGTGGTGGAATCCATGACGGATTCATTGAATATGACATCATACCAACACCAATTCCGGCGCCAAGAACACCAACGTTTCCTAAATTTATTGGGTAAGAATAATTAAGCAATAAATTGTTTTGACGTGAAAAACCAATGGCGTCGTGATAAAAACTCAAGCCTAAACCTCCTGGAAAAAACCGGTTCATATTCGCAGCAACATTCAATACAGCTGAATTTGGCGCACCATTAACCTTGTCCCACTGATTGCGATAAATGCTTGTTGCACATATCCCATCATCCAACCCAGTTTCTCCTGGATTAATCGACATACGGTCATACATGAAATGCGTAAGTAACTTGTCCTGCTGACCGAACGCTACGCCGGATGCAAAGCAAATCACAAGAGATAAAATGTTGATTCTCAATGACATATTATTAAAACTTGCATTAGGTTAAGCACAATAAGCCCTTTGATTAGAGCCCAAAATGCATGCTAAGTTAACGAAAAAATTGAAAATCAAAAAAAATGTAAAAATTTCACAACTGCTATCCTAATTTTTGATAGGTCCGCCACCACAAATCGGGCAATTCATTTTGCATGGCGTTTTCATAGTCTTGTTGATCACATGGTACCAAGTGGTGCCGTTCAAATTTAACCTGTTCAGAGGGGGGATAAGGTACTTCCATCCACCAGCGGTCGGATTTATTGCTCTTGTAAAAGACTAATTCTTGAAACTCATTATCCATGACGACCGTAAAGCGCATGTACTCTTTTTTGCTTCCAATGGGAAAATCTCCTTTACGCGACTCAATTCCATCAATTAAATACCAAATGGCATGGGCAACAATCGCTGGATCTTGTCCATATGCAAGCACGGGGTTAAAAATCCCAAAGCAAGAAAGCTTATCGGATATCCCGCTATATTTTGCGATTTGACAAAATTGTTCGACCGTAAAGCCATTCGGATTGCCCTCCTCCACCATGCGCTCAGAAGCTTTTAAAGACTCTAGATTCATTCCGATGATGTCTGAATTCCTTAAAATAGGTTCGGCTAGTTTAAAATCCGAGTTGAATGCACCTAAGCGACAAACATCAAAATAGAGTTTATCATATAAATCAAGATTCATTGGATTGTTTCGGTTCGGCTGTAGTCCAATGGTTGCATGGTTGAACAAGTAACACGGCCTCCTGAGTAACAAACTGCTTAAATATCCATCGCTTGTGATTTCTTCATCAGGTTTCCCTAAAGATATTCGATCATCTATCGCGCAAATGTTTATTAATTGTTCGGTTACTTCATACCCTACGGATACGGCGTGCAGCAAGTCCATTGAACCCCCAACTAATATTGGAATACAACTGTTTTTAATTAACTCTGCTACCACCGTTTGAACGGCAAAGTAGGTGTCTGTCAAGCTTGCTCCCGGGCTCATATCTCCGAGGTCGTAGATTTTCATATTCCAATCTTGGCCGGGAAACAAGGAATAACAAGTAGAACGAAAATCTAACATGGCTTGATTTTCTTCGCCTCTACCCCGGTATTCATTTACATGGAATATACATATGGAATTACGTTCAATCTCCGCGATTGATTCAGGAGAAAAATGAATGTGATGATGTAAGGTTCCTTCTGTCGCATTTACTGAGGCAGGAGGTTGAAAAAATAGCGTAAGGTCCAACATGTGTAAAATAAAAAACAAAGGTATCTGCATTCCGAGGGGACAAACAGATGACCTTGAATTTTAATCCATAGACCAACGTGAATAACTCACGAATTTAATACGGAACGAATATCTGGTTTAAAATACAACTCCGATTTTAACACTTTACCATCTTCACGGTAGATTGGATTTCCATCCGCATCAAGTTTACTCATGTTCGAGCGTTGAATCTCAAGGAAGACCTCTTCTATTTTATGCTGAAGCCCATGTCTCAACAAGGTGCCGCAAAGGATATATAATTGATCCCCTAATGCATCCGCAATTTCAACCATGTCGCCATGTTTGGTCGCTTCTAAGTATTCCTCGTTTTCTTCTTTCATTAACTCAAACCTCAAGCGTGAACCCGCTTCATCCAACAAGGTTGGCGTTTGATTATTCTCTATTCCAAACGACGTGTGAAAGGTAGCTACGTGCTTGATTATCTCTTTGAATTCCATGATTAGTTATTTAATAATTGACGCAAAGCCACATCAACCTTTTGTGCATTAGGCAATATGGCGGCTTCTAGGTCTGAATTCAATGGAATGGCCGGTGTATCCACAGAACCCACAAGGGCAATCGGCGCATCGAGGGATTGAAAACAATGTTGTTGAATTCTCCCCAGCAAACTCAATCCAAAGGTACACTCCATTGATTCCTCCGTAACAATCATAATTTTCCCATGTCGTTTCGCCAAGGAGTACATCGCTTCCTCATCGATTGGATTGAGGGAACGAAGGTCTAGGATTTCAACATGTTGGGAATATTCTTTACATGCTTCGAGTGTCCAATACACCCCTCTTCCGTACGTAATCACCCCGACGGATTCACCGCTCTTAATGAGATCATTACTTGCTTCTTGCACGACACGGGCTTTACCAATTGGAATCACATAATGCTCATCTGGTTCAATGGACATTGCGCCTTCCGTTCCGGGGATTTTTGACCAATACAATCCTTTATGCTCCAAAATCACTACCGGGTTCGGATCATAAAATGCCGCTTTCATTAGTCCCTTTAAATCAGCCCCTGTAGATGGGTAAATTACTTTTATCCCACGAATATTCACCAATACTGATTCAACACTGGAAGAATGGTAGGGTCCGCCCGATCCATAAGCACCAATAGGCACACGAATCACGGCGCTTACCGGCCACTTTCCATTGGACAAATAATAGCTTCGTGAAACTTCGGTAAACAATTGATTTAAGCCTGGCCAGATGTAATCTGCGAACTGAACTTCTACCATTGGCTTCAGCCCAACTGCTGACATCCCCACGGTAGACCCAATAATAAAGGCCTCTTGAATCGGGGTATTAAACACGCGGTGATCACCAAACTGTTCGGCTAGCGTAGCTGCTTCCCGAAACACCCCCCCTAACCTACGCCCAACATCCTGTCCATACAACAAGGCCTCGGGATTAGCCTGCATGATTTCGCGTACCGCAAACAAGGCAGAATCAACCATTACCGTTTTCTTCTTACCTTGTGGTTCACGAATTCCTTGTTCCTCCGTTATGGGTGTCGGGGCAAAAATAAAGTCTTGAATAGAATTCGGGTCTGGATCTTCCGCAGCTAAGGCCGCTGTGTATGCCTGCTCTACTTTTTTCCTAGAATTGGTTTCCGCTAAAATCAGATCTGCTAAGCCAAGTCCTGCCGCTTCGCACGCCTTTTTGAGCTTAGGGAATGGATCTTGCAAGGCTGCCTCTTCCAGATCGTCGCGATACCATTCTTTTCTCACACCCGAGGTGTGATGTCCGAGCAAGGGTACCTTTGCATGAAAAACAAAGGGTCTGCGTTCAGTGCGTATTGTAGCGATGATTCGATTTAATTCATTGTAACACGTTTCAAAATCAGAACCATCTACCGAAACTATTTCTAATCCATTTAATCCTTTACAATATTCTGCAATATTTTGCGCCCTTGTTTCCGCAGCATTGGCTGAGATATCCCAACCATTGTCTTGCACAAAAAAGATGATTGGAAGCTGTTTAAGTGTTGCCATCTGCAAAGCCTCTGAAACTTCTCCTTCGGTACATGATGCATCCCCAAGCGAACACACAACAACCCCCTTGGAATCTGATTCATTCAGCAAGTTCATTTTTTCCTTGTACTGCAGACCTAAGGCTATTCCAGTGGTCGGAATCGCTTGCATGCCGGTAGCCGAAGATTGATGAATAATTTTAGGCTTGTCGTTGTCCTTAAGTGACGGATGCGAATAATAGGTTCTTCCTCCGGAAAATGGATCTGTTTTTTTCGCGAATACTTGTAAAAAAAGTGATTCCGGAGACATCCCAATACTCAACAGGATGCTGTCATCTCTGTAGTAGGGTGAAACCCAATCCCTTGGTTCCAATTGTAACCCTAACGCGATTTGAACGGCTTCATGGCCACGCGACGTTGCATGCACATACTTGGCTGTTATTTCCTTATTTGCTTCTAATATTTCCGAAATATGCTTTGCATCACACATCACAGAATAAGCCTTTAAAAGTAAGTCTTTATTCATAAACTAAATCTACGCAAATATACGATGGATTAATGAAGTCAGCTAACCGCTGAGTGCATAAGTTTAAGCGAAAGCTCCTCCGCCTTTATACGCACTTGCACACCAATAGGCAAGGTCCATTTTTCCTTAACATGACCGATTGGAGCTCCCCAAATCACAGGAAAGGAATACCCTTTTAATTGATGGTGAACAACTTCTTCCAAGGTGAAGGATTCTAGGGGTTTCTCTGCATTGCAATCATTGAATTGTCCGAAAATGACTCCCGAAATCTCATCAAATACACCCGCTAAGCGCAGTGAATTAAGCATTCGATCGATGCGATAGGGTTCTTCATGCGTTTCTTCCAAGAACAAAATTTTTCCGGCGCATGACGGCCAATAAGGGGTTCCTAACAAGGAACAAAATACCGTAAGATTCCCCCCGATGAGCTCGCCCGTTGCCTCACCGCTTTGCCAAGTAGAAAACGATTGAAGTTGGGGTAACTCCGGTTTTTGGAAAGAATCACGACCATGGCAAACCATATCTTGAAAGGAATTCAGGGAAAATTTTTCCCAACTTGAATTCCCAACTGGTCCATGAAATGTAATTAAGCCCGTCTTTTGATAAATTGCATTCAACAGGCTGGTCATGTCGCTGAATCCCAGGATTATTTTTGGATTTTTTTTGAGCCCTTGGTAGTCGATTTTATCAAGTACCCTGCCGCAGCCCCAACCTCCTTTTACAAAAAGTATCGCTTTTATCAAGGGGTTAGAAA
Source organism: Flavobacteriales bacterium (assembly GCA_947463385.1). Taxonomy (GTDB): domain Bacteria; phylum Bacteroidota; class Bacteroidia; order Flavobacteriales_D; family Crocinitomicaceae; genus UBA952. The sequence goes on along the minus strand of CANHSL010000089.1, from coordinate 2,894 downwards.
CAAAGTCATTAAACTCATTGGCCCGGTCTTCATCTGAACCGGAAAGATATCCGAATGTTTTATTTACCGTCTGTCCTACGCTTACATTAAACCCTTGTTGTTCCATAATCTGGATAAAACCGGTGAGTATTTTTGGGTCGCGCATTGCTCCAGCCATCCCCATAATTGCAATGGTATCACCTTTTACCAATCGCGCGGGACGCAGCGGTGTAACTGGTTCTGCTAGCGATGGCTTAAGTTCCTTGAACGCATCTAGATTACTGGGTAGAAAAGAAAAGGCAGACAGCGCCAAGCTTGATTTAAGAAAAGACCTGCGCTTCATTGGAGTCATCTTCAAAAATAATAAAACCTTGTGGTTTTGGAGACTGATGGATTACATTTGTAAAAACGACAAAGAAATTGGGTGTAAACATTAACATTATAAAGCGGTTTGGGATTTCCTCGAAATATAGCCACTAAATAGAGTTGAATAAATATTTGAAAAAATAATTAATTTAGAGACGGACTTGATTTTAAACAATGAAAAGATCAAATTAATTCACGGATTTTAAAAAAGAGATATGGAAAAATGGCGAATTTTTGTCTACTTAGGTGCATTAGCATTAACGGTGCTTAGCTCATTAGGTTGGTATTGGATCATTGAACTTGGAAAAACAATGGGCAAAGATGCCAGTATATTTAAGGAAATAGGGTTGGTCCTTTTATTCTTCGTCACGGCCTTTACAAGTGTGTTTGCGCTTGTTCTTTGGTTTTTTCCGTTTTTTACTCAGATGGAAACGGAAGGACCGCGAGGTAATTTAAATTCACTAATTTTCTTTGCCGTTCTCTTGAGTGTACCGCTTCTAATATTATACTTTAATCCAAAAGCTTTTGTGAACGGATATTACAGTTGGGTAGCTCTAATAGTGTTTGGTTACTTTACGGTTTATTACTTAATTAAGTATTTGAAGTCCAAATGAAATAACCATTAAAAGTTAAAAATTAAGCCACCTGAAACGGGACTTAATTCGGGACCTTTATCTGCTCGAAACACATTGGTTAAGCCATATTGTACGAAAATCCCTACGTTCCCATATCCGATTTGTGCATACGCATTAGCAGACAGCGAATTGAAATTGAAATCATCCTTGGTTCTAGCTTTAAGCGGTTTACCGTCAACTTCCCATTTTGTTTTCCAACTGGATGCGATGCGAACGCCACCAACTACCCCAAGGCTTAAATGCCAATTCTTTGATTCATCTTTATTGGAATTAAACTCAAGCAATAATGGAATTTGAACGTAGGTAGATCGCAGGACATTCTTGCTGTAATTTACCGTTGAGTTATTCAGCGCATAGATTGAATCTGCGTTAGCTAACACGTCAACATTCTTTTCTAAGCCATACCGATTCCATTGAAAACCAAGGCCCGTAGTAACACCCACGTATTCTTTATATATTGGAAATCTTTTCTCCCACACATTAAATTGAAAATTTAAGCTTTTAGCGTAGTCGAGTACTAAAAACGGCGCATCGGCTTCGGAAGCAAACTGATCATTGGTGTTCATAAAACTATTCAATCCTATACCAAATCCAGCCCAAGACGCGTGTTCTCCTCCATACATAATCCCATCTGAATCCCTGTACATGTTATTATCACCCCAATCGTCGTCGTTATGCCTTCCCCGATCGGTTACGTCTTCATCAATGATTATTTTACGGTTGTCTTTCCCCCCACTTATCTCCTTTTCGATTACCACAATGCGTTTATTACCCATTTTAACGCGCATTGTATCTGCGGGTTCTTCCATAATAAGCACCGAGCGGTCCATGCCGTTGAAGACTGAATCGATGAATACTTCAACGCGCATATCTTTTGTTCCCTGATTAATTTCTGATCCGATGCCATACATAGATTTCATATTAATTTCTATCAGGGAATCCATAGATTCTGTATCGGTCGACAAAATTGTTGTGTCGGTATTATTGATAATTATGATTTTCCGTGACTCACGGATTTGACCAAAAGCAAGCGAAGAAATGCTAAGAAATAAAAGTAAAATGCGATTCATATGTAGTAATTTATTGGTTTGACGGCAGCATGGATAAAAAGTTACTGTTTTTATTTTTTTTATTCCATTCGAAGATTAAGGGGCCTAATTTAACTTGTGAGATAGAGCGGTCCTCTTGTCGTTTATATTTAATCCCAATTGACTGATTGAACCATTTGGTTTCGCGCTCCAATACCAAGGCATTGTCTTCTCGCTTGAAAATACGTTCAATTAAACGTTCTTTTATCCAAGTGCGCAAGGTTTTCTCATTATTCTTAGGTGCTTCAATCTGAGTTAATTCATCCATTGGCTTTTGTAACGAATCGATAGATACCCGGGTTGTACTAAGCGCAGGCGCCATCTCTTCCTTAGAATACGCATCCGGGTGCAAGATGCAGTCCCTGCTTGAAGAAACGACAATTCCGTAGACCGGCTGTGGCCCCGATAATTCCTGCGTGCCTTCTGATGTTTTCATCGGCGAGGAAATATCCGGTTGAGCGGTTTGAGCTTGGTAGATTGTTTTTGTTTTTTCTTTGACCTTACTTGCAGGCTTACTTACTCCCGTATCATTGGATTTAAATGGAAAGAGGAACAACATCAACCCAATAAATACGGCAGCGGCAGCTATTGAGGCGGTAAGCCACCAACGTGTAGGTTGCTGCTTGTACAACACTTTTTTTTCAAGAAACTCATACGGCTCAGTCACAAGATACGTTGCTGAAAATTCGGTGTGTAAGGTTTTCCATGTCCTGTTAGCTTCGATTTGTTGTTCAACCCATTGTGCATCAGAAGCATTCAACAATCCTTCTTTATAGGAAAGAAGTAAATCTTGTTTTGGATCATTTAAAATCGACTCATGCGAAGG
>CANHSL010000088.1 GCA_947463385.1 Flavobacteriales bacterium | reverse complement strand
AGGAATTGGCTATTAAACTGAAAAAAGAAATTTGTAATAAAATTTCACATGGCGATACTACAGAAATGCCTTCCCGAAATAATTTAAAGAAATTGATTTCGGATATAAAAAATAGAATTGAGTCAAAAGATGGAGGCGTAAAATACAATTCCCATCACAAAATTATTAGTGAATATAATGCAATCAGTGAAAATCAAATAACCTTTGTGATTCCGGATGTAACAAAGTTTGCTGAATTGGATTCAACTGGCGAAAGTACTTTCACCGATTCAAAAATAAATATTTTTAAAAGGATTTTTGAAGAGGAGTGTGGCTTAGCCAAAAAGGCTAATAAAACATCCAAAGAGGAATCAAGTTTCATCCGTGAGAAATCTGAAAACAAAGATCCGGATTTAAAATCCATGGAGGACATAATACTTGAGGTGTTCAAAGGCAATGCAAAATCGTTGTTGCCCAATTTATTGAAGGGCAGCATTGAATCTTCCAAATTTTGTTTGGAATTTGATAAATTAATTGAGGAAGGCTTAATTTCAAATTTGGAGACTCTTTTAACGAGTGCAAACAAGAATAAGAAAGTATACTCAGATTATGCGAATATGAAACTTGAACATTGGATTAAAACTGCTCCTGGAAGTTTCGAACGTATCAGGCCTGAGTTTGTAAATAAATCGTCTGTTTTTTCCTATTTAAGAGATGTTGGTCAGCCAAAACAATTATGGTTGAGCGATGATAGTTCAAAGCCATACATTGATATGCTCTTGCAACCTAATATTTCATTTGACGATGCATCAAATAACGAACTTGATAAACAATGGCAAAAAACCGATGAAGATGCAATTATTTTAATAAATCATTTGGATGAACTCGGATTTGATAACTATAAATCATATGATAATTATAAAACTGATTACCGTATTAATCTGCGAGACAATTCGAATCAATACTATCCACATATTGATGTGCGGTTTAAAAATGAAATGTTGAAAAATAATAACATCGATTATCCTGAAAATCATCAGCCACTAATTGATGTAATGCACCGTATTTCAGCGGAACGTGGTTCTAAATCAAATTCGGGTTCACAACCTCTAATTCAGGAAGTATCAAATTATTTGAATTATTATTTTAAAGCTTATTTTTTACTAAAGTTTTTTGAAAAACTAAATGTTGAGGAATTCAAAGATTTATATTCAACTATGGTTAGATATCGTTCTTTTGAAAATTCTCAAGCATGCATGGAAGAATCGAATAATGAACATCTATCTCCGGTATATCAAAAAGATCAAATTTTGGTCATTTTACGCTGTGATAATTATAGAGCTAATGAGTCGAATGGTAAAATACTTTACGATGATACAACTATAAATGATTCCATAGACATTTTGACAAAAACAGATTTTGAGGATGCTATTATCGATAAAATTTTACCTACAACTTGGGTTAAATTATATGGAGATGATACTAACCAAAGTGTTATTTCATTTTGTTTTCTTATTCTGCAAAAATCTTATTCCCTGAGTAATGCCAGTAACAAATCAACACTAAAAAATCTAATCACAAAGACTAGAGGAGAGGTTTTAAATGAACTTAGATCACTTACACCAAATGATGTATTAGCAAATAAAAATTATTTTAAGAATTCTTTTCAAGAATTTACAAAATACATTACTTCTTTAATTTAAGTAGATTTTCAATGAATTTTAATTTAGCATGGGTTGTTGATTTTCGCAAAGAATCGTTATTAGATAAGTTACTTGGGTCATTCCAAACCGAAAATTGGTGCAAAGTCTCTCGTTTTAGCGACTTGATACCTTCATCCCAAGAAATAAGTGAAAAAGATATAGAAGCGTTCTTTGTCGATCAAAAATATATTGATTCTTTAAATTGGTCTTTTTCGAGAAGCCCCAAAGCAATTAATATATATCTTATTGCAGATGACGATCAAATCATAAATGCATGCTTGTTCGCATACCATTTAAAAAATAATTATCTGGAGTTTTTAAACGCTAACAAATTACAAGCAAACACGGAATTTTCATGTAATTTGATATCGTATTGGGATTTCTTTTGGTCTAAAACAGAAGAGGAAGAAAAGATTAATAACCTGTACGCATTGAATTTTTTTCAGAATATCAATTCGATACAAAGAAGACCGTTTAATTTCGCGTTTATTTTTAAAGATATCAACCCTGGGTTGGCATCTTTTGAATACAGACACCAAGATAAAAACAGAGAATATTTTGATTCCAAGATTACAAGTTTAATTTTCTTCATATCCAATGAAAATCAAACACTTATCAAGAAATTAAATGCCGATAAATGGTGCGTATCTTTTGGGGCAAGTTTTACCTATTTCGATGCGAGTGTCTTCTATGCTCAAACTTCCAAAGAACTATCCAATTTAATATTAAAGGATCTAATTTCTGAGGAACTAGAACCTTGGCATTTAATTGAGGATAAGCCTTTAAAAGAAAAATTACATTCTTTTGAAGTAAATAATGTATTTAATTCCATCAAGTATCAAAGTGCTCAATCTAATCCATCAACTAAAAGTTTTTATTATCTTGATTTAACACCACTTTGGGATTGGTTTGGATTGCCTCGTTTAAAGAAATTCTTTGATGATGAATTGAGTCAAATGTTGTTTTTGCTAAAAAAAGGTAAGGTGGAGTTCTTATTCGAGAGCTACAATGAGATGCGTTCAATGGTAGAAATTAATTACCGCAAATTTATCGATTTCAAAAATAACAACATTAAGACGCCGGGTAGCATCTTTGAAGAGTATTATCAATTAAAACCTTTTTCATTTCAAGCCTACAGAATAGGACTAGAGAAATTAATTAAGCAAATTGAGGAGCTGAAAGAAGAAAACCGGACGAGTTTTAAAAAGTTGTATCCTGATTCAAAGACCTCTGAACCCTACAATCCCTGTTCGATGAATCCTGAGGTTAGTAAAATTTACAAAGACTTCAGCGAAGAATTAAATGATAAAGATGGATTGACATTACAAACAACGGTTGAAAATCAATTGTTAAAAATAAAGGAAAAGTCAGAAAATATTCCCCAACCACTTTCCCTCTTGGTTAAAACTGTATTTATGAGCACATTACTCGTACTGATGGCCTATATACCTTTAACGAGAGTTTTCAATGAACAATTATGGTTAGTATATACTCTTTTGACCGTTTTGTTTATTGTGCCTTTCGCTTTTACTTGGAATCGCTTTAAGGCGAGCGTTCGGGAGTTATATCATTTATCCTGTGAATTTGAAGCGTTAAGTAAGTATTACATTACTCGAAAATTAGCAGAAAAGGTAAATCGCACTATTGAAGATGTATACGACGAGTATCAAAATTTGTGTCAACAAGAATTGTCAAAAATTGAGATAAAGATAAAGGATATAGAAGAATATCTGAAATTAACTCATAAATCCGAAACATCGTATCCCGATAAATTATCCATAAGAAGTGCAACTTCAATTGCTGAAAAAACACCTCCAGTGCAGATAACAATTGACGGGAATCATTTTAAAACAAAAGATTTAGAAGGCAATTCTGAAAAACTATATCAGTATTTTAAACAAACGATTAGTAATACTAAAACTACCCTTTCCGACTTAATTAACAACAAACTTGAAACATTCGATAATATAATAATTGAACAGTTAAAGAGTTATTCTGACAATATTTCATCTGCCTCGGATCTGTTGTTCCCAAGTGTAGGAGTTAATATTGAAAAAAAGGTCAAAGATGAAATGTTAAACTTGCTTTCTCCTTATAATAATGGAGATAAAAGTATTGATGACATTAAAATAGAGATAATTGCTGATTCATCAAATGGTATCAATAGCCATTTCTTAGAAGATTTATTTAATTATTACCCTTCGAAACCATCAGTAACAGCAATTTCAGGTATAACCTCAGAAAATAATATTATTTCTGGTGCCATTGCCATAATTACGTTGAATCAGCCTAATAACAATGTGTTTGACTTGTTTTCAGCTTCTATAGGGGGCAATAAGTTCACTTTTGTTGATTTTACGAAAAAGTTTCTTGATAAGAAACCAAGTGATTTTGTAAATATAAGGAACAAAATTATAAAAGCCGTTCTTTCAGAAGACACCAATAAAAAATTTGAAGTTTCAAATAACACCAATAACAATCTTGTTTTTGAAATCGTATTTAAAGGATTTGATTTAAGGTTTGACAGAGATTCTTGGGAGTTAAATACATTTGAAAATTTGGAAGAAGATACAGATAATGAAATGAATCATTTTGTAAAAGAAATAAGAAAAAATCACAGAGAACAATTTGATATTGAGGTGCAAAATAAACTAAAAGGTGCTTCAAAAGAGAGTTAACAATAACTAATATTATAATGTCACAAATAATCAATACCATCATCGTCCTTGCCGTTATTTTAGTTATTTGGTTCGTACTTCGTATCTTATTTAAAAAACTCGTTGAGCCCCACAAAGCACTAATATATGGTCCAGGACAGCCGGGTGCAGCAAATAAATTAGGTTACTTAGCTGCAGAAAAACGATCTAGTGGATTTGACTCAGTACTAGTAGATGACAAAAAGATAAGTAATAAAGACGTCGCCGAGGTTTTCGTTGTTGAAGATCAAAATAAGGTTGAGTTCAGAAACATTTTGCTTATTGACAACAGCGGCAGTACAGCTGCCGAAATGGATGAGTATAAAAAGGCACTTAAATCATTTGTATCTATGCCTTTTACAGGGGAGAAAAACGCGTTATACACCTTCTCTGACCAATTAAAACAGTGTTGCGATTTTACCGATAGTCAAACGGCATTAATTAGCGCTATTGATTCAATTCAACCTGAAGGGGCAACTGCATTGAACGACGCAATAATCGCTGCAGCTGATTTAATTGCAACGCAGGAATTATTAGAAAAACAAAAAGATAAAACAATCTTTTACAATATCATTCTTTTTACCGATGGACTTGATAATGTAAGCCAAAGTGATAAAGAAGACGTCATCCAACGTCTTGGAGGGAAAACACTTTTTGCAGTCTGCACGAAAGAAGCTGACTTAACTTTAATGTATGAACTGGCAAAAAACCCTAGGAATGTTTTCATTATTGGAGGAACAGCAAATCCCGCAAATGCATTAAGCAATGCCCCAGCGGCTACTTTGGAGGAAGCTCTTTTGAAAATACGAAATGAAAAAATGAAGGGACGAGGCACAGCTGCCTACGTGCAGATAAAAGATGAGGATAACCAATGGAAGATCAGAGGATTTGTGAATGTATTAGGAGAAATTTATTCATGTGGTTCTCAGGGAGAAGGAGCGTTTTTTAAAGGATTGTGTGAAAATCCAGGCAGTGAAGAAAGTAAAGTTTATTTGGGTGATTATATCGTTTCGACTAGAACGAACGAGGACTATTTCATTGATGCCAAGGGTTCTTTCGGTAAATCAAAGCAATCTTTACCTATAACACCCACCGCAATGGCTGCTGGAGCATGGGTTACTTATCAATTGAATAAAGGAGTAGAAAACAGGGCAAAGCCAGAAAGTGTGCTCAATGCATTTCCGAAAGTTGCACTATTCAGTTTGCTCATTTGGTGTCCGGTTTTTTTAATTTACTGGTTGCTTAAGTTTACCACGGATATCAATATTTTTGGTTGGTTAGGTAAGGAATTTGACATAACAATTACTCAAATACTCTTGTTTTTTCTGATTTGGACCGTTCTAAGTAGCTTGTATGTGGATACTTTAAGAAGAAAAAAAAGGTTTATGCTCTTCAATGATGCCATAAACAATATTGTTGGCACAGATGGATTATCAAAAGCCATCATTGCGATTTGTATACTAGGTACCGTTCTTTCCGTTTTGGTCCTCTTTCCGTTTTCATATTCAGCTTTTTTCGTGTGTACCCTTATTGCTTTTTCCGCTAATCTGATGTTATCCTATGGAGGCAAAAAGGCTTGGTTTATTAATCTTCAAGACCCAAATTTTATTTCACCTTTTTCGGGAAATGTAGGTGGAACTAAAGTTAAGATTGAATTTGATAATGAGACTTTTCACAGAAGTGATACACATACTTTTGAAATAAGGAGCAATGGAAATCCACAAAAATTTGACTCAATTGAATCAGCGGTAATAGATCCACAAAGTAAAAACATCGTCGATTATCTCGAAAATTGCGTGCACATAACTTCTATTGTTAAAGGACATACTCCTCTTTACGAAGCAAGGATGCTCGCTGCCTTGGGAAGCTTAAAATCGAAACCGCTTAAGGAAAATAATGAGTTAAGAAGTCCAGCAGAAATTTTATTACAAGAGGAAGTGTCTCTTTCAGATAAATTAATTCATACGCTTGCCTTGTTTAAAGAAGCATCGCACGAAACCATTTATTCAGAAGATTTCAAATCCTTTGGATTTAGAACCCCTAATAAAAAATCGGATTCTCCGCAATGCATTTTTGAATATGAGCGAAAGAATTATTACTACTTCGAATACAACGATAAAACAAATGCATTTGAGTTAACGGAACCTCAAGATGCGAACGAAAAAAATTGGAAAAAGCTCTAAAACATGGGATTAGAAGAATTAAAAGAAGCGGAAAAAAAAGCCAAAAATAAAACGAAAGGGTATCTGGTTTTTGGTATAATCATTTGGATGGGATTTTTGTTCTTTTTCTTGAACCAATCCCGTCACGAACATTCCTTAATTTTTGCACAAGTTTTACCTACAGGATGGGATCCTATTCCGCCGGTTCCAATTATATTCCGTAACGATACAACCGACATAGATCCAAATATTGATCCAAATATCGTAGTAATTGATTCTACAGAATTGGATACCACTGTTCACAATGGCAGTAGCTATTCATTGATTAAATATGCGCCAAGTGTAGGAAACCAAGGTCAATTGGGTTCTTGCGTTTCATGGGCTACCGCCTATGCTGGGTTTACTATTGTGCGCCGTATAGAAGAACGTAATCCATCATTGGAACCTTATTCTCCATTGAATTTATATGTACGATATAAGAAACATTTCAAAGAAGACCCTTGTAGTTATGGAGCCTGTGTTCCCTTTGCGTTGAACATTTTAAAACGTAAGGGTTGTTCGTTGTTTAAGAACTTTAGAAATAGCTGTAATACTGACGTAGCACAAGACAAGGATTATAAGGATAAACTTTATTCTTACGACGGCATCAAACCTTCGGATCTTACCAGTATAAAAAGCGCCATTTCCTCCAATATGCCTGTCGTTATTGCCATCAAGTGCTACAATGGTGACAGTTGGCAAAATGCCGTGTTTAATAATGGTGTTTGGAGTGGTTATTACTCAGGCGGGGTGAGCGGTGGACATGCCATGTGCCTTATTGGATACGATGACAAAAAAGGAGGAGGGTCCTTTCAAATAATGAATAGTTGGGGGGATGATTGGGGGGATAATGGATTTTTCTGGATAAAGTATGAAGACTTTCCAAAGCATGTCGATGAATGCTATGCCTTACTGCCAAGGAAAAAATAAGATTGAATTAACAGTTTTTTATTTAATCATCCTTTAGAATTGATAGTTAACCTTTTTTAAATAAATATTACTTATGGCAAATCTTTTTATCGGCCTCGGTGGGGCAGGAATTAAAACCATTCGTGAAATCAAGAAAAAGGAAAGGGAGAATGATTTTTTCTTAATTATTGATACGGATGAAGCAGATCTTAAAGGGTTTGATAACCATGAAAAAATCGATTTAAGTGCTATTAATGTAGAATCATATTTAAATCAGAGCTCAACTTCTGATCCTATACGAAAAGAAGTAGATGATTGGTTTGACGATACAGCAAGACTTTCATTTAGAAATGGTCCATTGCGAACTGGGGCGTCAGCCAATAGGCCGCAGGGAAGATTAACCGTAGCTATTGCAGGACAATTAATAGAAGATAAAGTAAAATCAGCTATCGTTTCAACTGGCGCCTTAAATAGCGTTGGCACAGGGCAGAAAGATCCTCTGCATATATATATCGTGCTATCTGTAGCAGGTGGAACAGGAAGTTCAATCTTCTTGGATTTGGTTAAAATTGTTTATGATATTGACTATCTTTTATTAAATGATGATTTTTTCAGACCACATGTTGTTTTTTATTTACCAGATAAATTTGTTTCGTTTCAGGATGATCATAACAAGCTACAATATAGAACGAATGTTTTTGCCTTTTGGAAAGAAATAGATGCGGTTCTTAGGGATTATTTTGATAGCATAAACCCTTCAATTCTTGAGAAAGACTCCACTCACTCTGGGACGAATAGTGCCCAAAGAGGTAGAAAAAGAACGACTGGATTTCCTAATCTTGCCATAATTAAAAATCAAACTTCCCAAGATCGTTATGCTTTCCAATTGTTTGATGATGCCATGTTAATTGATAACCGCAATATAAATGGACGAGGTGTTGAGTTGCGGCAATTATATAAAAACGTAGCGCGTCTGATGGAGATGACTACAGGTGCTAATGGTGGTACAATCCGAAGTTCATTAAATAGAACCATTTTAAGACATGCATCAAGTTCATTTATTGATAATAAGCCTTGGATAAAACAATATTGGTCAGCGGGTTATGCTGAGATAAAGGGTGGGAGTGAGTTTTTTAGAAATTATGTGAAGGCCAATATAAAACTTGAAGTATACAATGCGTTTTACGGCGTAGGGGCTTCTAAGATTGATTCTTCTAGCTTTGTGAAACCAGTTATTCAAAAGTATGT
>CANHSL010000087.1 GCA_947463385.1 Flavobacteriales bacterium | reverse complement strand
TACATGATCCAATGGGTTCGAAGAAAATCATCATCGTTTAATGGGTTTTTCTTATTTCGTCCGAGTTGATAATAGATTTCTTTCCAGGTTTGATTGACCGAATTTCGAACCACTTTTCGTTCTTCTTCGCTTACTTCAGTGGATGGGTAGAGGGTCGTTAAATAAATTAAGCGGTTCTTGAGTAGTTCGAGGTCTGATAGTTTTTTTCCTCGGTTATTCATGGTTTCAAAGGCCACAAACACATCGAAGTCGTCTGAAATCTCATAGAGATTAAACATCAAACGTTGTGTAAGTTTCCTAAATAACTCGGATAAGATGTCTGGCCCTTCTTCTTCTACCTGTGTTTTCAGATTCTCAATGAAAAAAACTTTCGCATGTTCTAGGTTGAGCGTGTAATAGGTTTCTTCTATGCGGTTGGATGCGTTGTGGTTAAAGATTCTATGAATCAAAAATTCATAGGAGGGATTATCCACTTCATATCCGAATTTATAGGTTTTAATAAGCTTGTTTGGCCCTTGAACCTCAACCAGGTATTGGGATAGTATGTCACTTAGTGAATAGCTGCCAATGAATAATTCGTCATCCGATTTCGTTGGGTTTATGGCCCTGCATGTTTCAATCAAACACTGAATGAAAATAGATATCGTTGTAAGTCGTTGCTGCCCGTCTACAACATGGCAAGGGGCATATCCGCGTTCTTCGATAAGCCATTTAGCATCTTCCCACTGCTTCGCAATGTCAGGAGTTAATGTTTTAATGGATAATACGCCGGTATAATGGAAACGTTCGGCGTCAAGGTTGATCAAATCCTCCCAAAAATCAGTAAGTTGTTTTTCTTTCCATGCATAGCCTCTTTGGTAATCAGGAATTCTAAATACCCGGTGATTAAAGATTGAATGCAAAGTTTGTAATTCTTTCATGCTTGATTTTTTAAAGCGCTACCTGATAGATGTCTGATGCGTTGCGTTGGATCCCATGCTTTACAAATCCATTATCCTCAGGAATCTCTTCAATTAATGAAAAGACCTTGCAATCGGAGGGGAGTCCTGTGAAAATTAAGGTAAATCGGGTGTATTCATCCCTGGAAGGCATCCATTGGGGAGCGAGCGTGATGCCATTCCAAGATACTAGGGGACAGTGTTGACCACTTTCCGTTTTCAAATACGTACTTTTCCAAATTCGAACATAGGTACCGTTGGGGCTATGCAATGAACAATGAACAATCACCTGTTTTTCGGTGACCTCAAAGGTTTTTATTTGTTCATCAACGGCTACCTTTTCTTTAATCTTAGTACATTTTAGGGGATCTCTCATGGTGACGATATGTACAAAAATAAAGGTAATCTAGCTATGAAGTATGAATTTCAAGGTGTATTTTTGACGAACCATGGATTCGTTAACACAGATTGTATTAGGAGGCGCAATTGGGGAATTAGTTGCGGGAAGAAAAATGGGGAATAGGGCAGTGCTTTGGGGAGCGATCGCTGGAACTATTCCAGACCTTGATGTATTCTTTCGTGTGTTCTATCATCCGATTGAGGCGGCATTGGTTCACCGTGGATTTTCCCACTCCTTGCTTTTTTCCCTGTTAGTTTCCCCACTTCTTGCATACTTGTTGAATATCGCGACAAAGCGTACCTACGGATTTTGGTTGTGGACGAAGCTGTTTTTTTGGGGAATTGTAACCCACCCAATTCTCGATATGTTTACCAATTACGGAACCCAATTCCTATGGCCGTTTGAATCAAGAATAACCTTCAATTCGGTATTTGTAATTGACCCCTTGTACACGGTTCCATTTATGGTGCTACTCATTTGGGCGATGTGCTTGGATAGAAATAGCGTAAACCGAAGAAGGCTGAATCGAATCGGCTTGATTTATTCTACCGCCTATTTATTCTTGGGCCTACTGATTAAATGGTTTGTATGGACTGAATCTAAGGCCTATGTAAAAGCACATCACTTGAAGGTGAATCGCATGATGGTTACCCCAATGCCTTTTACCTGTTTTTATTGGTATGTGTTAGGGGAGAATAATGATCAATACGTGGTGATGCACCGTTCCATTTTTAATGATCAAATTACAGATAAGCCCGTGGTCATTGAGCGTGGACCTTGGAGAATCCAGGATTTATCGTGGGCAGAAACTAATCACAACCGGGACTTACATCGTTTTACTTCGGATTTTTGCTTAATTCAAGAAAAAGGAAATACGTTACGTGCCTATGATTTGCGCTTCGGGTATACCGGTAAGTTTACCAGGGAAACAATAAATACCCCGATAATGGGCTATGAATTTGCGTTGCGTGATCAGAAGATTGTGAATACCAAGATGCTGCGAATGGCGCCTTGGGGAGCACTCGACTTTAATTATTATTGGAGTAAGGTATTAGGGAATTAAAGGATTATCCTTACTCACCTGCTTCGATATAGGCGTTAATAGCGGGTAGGTAAACCTTGAATTTTAAATGACCAATAAATTTGGATTAAGTGAGATTTTTTCATTGTTTCAATTTAGGTTAAATAAAAATTTTATCAATATGTGCAGTAGGGGAAGAGTTTTTACTGAAAATTAAGTGCCCACGCGAGTTTCAAAAAACAGAATTGAAAAACTTTTCGTCTATTTTAAAATTTCCCCTACAAAAGGAACAAAAATGACTCCATAAAGCCATTCAATAGAATGGTCTAATTCGCTCGTTTTATGAAGTCGAACCATAAATTCACGGTTTTCTTTTTTGAGGGGAAATACCATTTTACCGCCAACTCGAAGCTGAGAAATTAACTTGATTGGGACTTTGGGAAGGGTAGCTGCAATAATAATCCGATCGAAAGGCGCCTCATCTGGCCATCCAAAATAACCATCTCCACATCGAAGGTTCACTTTTAAACCAATCTTCTCTAAATTAGACCTCCCAAAATCAGCTAATTCTGATATGTATTCCATAGAATAAACATCAGCACCCATTCCAATTAAGACGGCTGTTTGATAGCCACAACCAGAACCAATTTCTAAGACTTTTTCTCCGCCCGAAAGTTCAAGTAATTCTGTCATTGATGCAACAATAAAAGGGGCACTCATCGTTTGACCAAAACCTATGGGAATGGGTTTAATACTTTTTTCAAACTGAACATTCTCAACAGGAAGAAAAATGCTTCGATCTAGTTTTGCTATGACGTCAACAATTTTGACATCACAAGCTTTTTCGTTAATCAAATAGGATACTAACTCTTTATTCTTATTCAGCATCTTGCTCTATATGAATTCCAGGATATTCCTCTTGAATTAAATTACGTATCCAAACTTCGGCGGCATCAATGGAATTAGTTATTTTTTCCTCGATACAGTATTGCGTCAATTCTTCCAATTCGTCGTTTTGTAAAACCTTGTCTTTTAGGAAGATATTCAATAACTTTTTCAATCCTTTAACAGCGGGATTATTTTCTAATTTCTCTTGAACTGGAAATCGCTCCAACAAAATATCAAATGCTTCTTTTACTCTTGAATCAGGATATTCCGCCTTGTTGTGATAGGTAATGTATTTATATTCATTGTCTTTCCCTGTATTAAACATGTAACATTCATAATCATTCGAAGATCCTTTGTCTGTCCAAATTATCCACGGTTTTAAAACGACACATGGGGATTTATCTGATTTTTTCAATAAGGCGACAGCGGGTTTTAACCAAATAGAGGCATCTTCTTCATTTATTTCTAAGGGTTTTAGTTCATGATTTAAACCATTTAACAAAACGAAATTAAGTCTGATATGCTTCGAACTATAATCCATCGATTTTGGACCCATTACCACAATCAAATCATAATGTTTAAAGAAGTTAAATTCTGATAATATAACTGAAAACGCTTCAACAATGGCCTGACCTATTTCCTTTGATTGGGTTTCGCTATCAACGTAACCATGACCATCACCTGATCCGTTTCGGTATTCTATGACTTTGATTAAAAATTCTTTTAAATCAAATTGTTTATTGTTTTCTATTTTCAACTTCTTTAACAAAAGTTGGTAGCAATGAACTATTTTTTTATTCTTTAGCGTCTTATTCCATTCCGTTTTTAAAGCCGTAAGGATTTCATCATTTGGATCCGATTTCTTGAGAAGATCCCTAACTGCTCCATACCAACTTCCGTTGGATGCTGCGCTCGTGATTTTTTTTAAAATTAAACCCAATTCTTGATTATCGTTCCTAGATTCTATAGAAATCACAATAAAGGCCATATACTTTAGCAGTGCTTCAGCTATTTTTATTGATTTACTGTGTTTTTCATGAGAATCTCTGGAATTAAACGCTGTCATAAATGACTTTGAAATTGGATAAGGAACATTATTCTTGATGTATTCTACATCTATTCCTATGCGTTTATTTTTAGCTTCATCATACTGCTCTTGCAAGGTTTCGATCAAATCATAACCATATTTCCCTGGAATTGGGGTATACTTGAATCTACTTAACTTTTCCTCCTGAATTACGGATTGATTCTTTTTAATAAGATAGCATTGAGAAGATCCATCGTATCTTGACATAAAGAACAAAATCCTGCCATTTTCATCATTTAGTTGATAAAGCAAATCATATGGTATTTTAGGAATAGCACCATTGACAATAATAATATCCCAATTATTTTCTGTAATTAAACCAGTTGTAACATCTTCTTTAAATACGTATTGAACCGGAAGTGAAAGTTCTGTGATTTTAGAAATTGCATTCGTACAATGTTCAATAATCTTTCGATCCCAATCCAATCCCACTACTTTACCTTTACTTCCAACAATATGCGATAATAAGGCGGTAAGATATCCTCCTTTTGCGCCACAAACCAATATTTTATCACCTTTTTTCGGGGCAATAGGTTTTATCGTCATCAACACGGCGTGTAAAGCACTTTCAGTCATTTTATTATAAAGTGGCAAGGGACAATCGATATCCGCAAAAGGAAACATATCCTCTCTGATAAAATTTGCCCGATCCATTTCATGCAATCCTTTTATAACAGGGTCATTTTCTTCAATGCCGACATAGTTGCAGACATCCTGAATCATTTTCAAACGCCATTTTTCACGGTCATTTAGAATGACTTGATACAAATCACCCGAAAGATTATCTTCTTTCAAAAGAAAATTCTCCTCTTCCTTGGTGCACCATTCGTCATCCATTAGAAATTGAAAATAAGTTTGGATTTCCTTCGAATTTTCTTTTTTGGATAAACGTTTATATTCATGGAAATCTAAATAGCGAAGCAATCTGTGCGTAAAATACATTAAAACATCCTGTTCAATATTTTTCTTCTTATAAAGGATTCCAAGTATTTGCTTTTGCAAATCTGTGTAAGAATTATATCTATCAATTAATGCCATGTCCTTTATCAATTAATATTATTAAATCGTCATTTCCAATAAAGAAATCAAAAATATCGCTAAAAACATAAGATTTGTATTAATTAAGAATAGAAACTGTAATCATCGTGCGATCCGAATAATGATTATTTAGATCTTTTGAGCTTTTCAATGGTGTTTTTCAAAGCTGCTTCCTTGTAAGCAATAGCCATTTTCAACTTTCTACAGTCCCTGATGAGTAAATTCGAAGTGGAAAGGTTCAACATATCATTTCGTTAAATCATTCTTTAAATCGCGAATTTTTAAACCGAAAGGGCTATTATAAACGGCATTTATTTTATATTCTAATTCATTTAAATCCGACTTCGAAAAAATGTTTTTTGGATGACATATCGCGTTTCGCAGATGGTTTATTTCAAAGTAGATTTTAAGCATGTATTCTCCACTTCCTTTGAAATCCTCAAGATTGTGATGCGCTGGCACTATATTATTTTCTTCAAAGTATTTTTTTAAACACAATACAGCACTTCCTAATTCTAAAGGGACTAATTCACCTTTAAATTCACGGTTTAAATCGAATCTGTCAAATTTTACTTGTTGTCCCTTTAATAGTTTCCCATAATATTCTGGCATAAGAATCCCAAGTTCTTTTCGTAACCAGTTATAATAGGAAAGGACGATCTCATTTTCAAATGATTTGGCAAGATTAATGGCCAAGGGAGAATAATCTTCTAACTCGATTGTTTTAGGAATTGCGGCATAGGACTTTAAATACATTTTGGTCACGCTGTTTTGCCATTCTTTGACAAAATCATAAGGCTTTATTATGGTAGTATTGTCTTTTCGAGAGAATGCGCCGAGTACCGAAGCTAACTTGAAGAGGCTTTTTTCTAATCTATCTCTATCATCCTTGTTTTTAAAATGGGTAATCTCCGAATTTAGTTCGTTTATTAGATAATCAATATGGGGTTGAGCTGCATACTGGTTATTGGCTAATTCAAAACAACCCATAGCATTGTATAAGGCCTTATGCAGTTTTACGGAGGGTGATGAAATGTTGAAATCTTCCGGAGTTGCTGCTCCGTGTTTAATCAGTAAATCTCTAAAATCATCGTCGTGGGCGCCTTTCAATCCTATTGTGGCAATGTAATTTAATTTTGATAATTTGTCCCAGAAATTTTCGGCTGTAACGGGTATGACCTCTTTGTGGCCAAAGGCTAGATCTTTTGAAACAACTATAACGGGTAATTTCTTCAGATCTATTTCCAGATGGGCAGCCAGTGTGTAGGCTAAAGAATCTTGATTTTTCACAATTACTGGATTATTTATTCCACTATAATCCTGATCTAATTTATGATACGCTTCAAAATAGGGGCGTCCTTTGAAATATCCTTCTTTTTCTTCGTCCAATTCAATAACCGAAAAAAACAAAAAGTTTTCACCACTTATTTGGTCTAGAAATTTATAATTTTCTTCAAGGTTTTTTTTAAAATCGACATGTTCTATAGGATCGTAAATAACAAATCCATACAGTGAAAATTGAGGTAAAGGTTCATCCTTATACCGATCAATATTTGCCAGTTTATAAAAGAAATCATACGTGGTTACGTGCATGTAAAAGAAAGCGAGACTGTTATTCGAATACTGATCATCAAAAAAAACAGTCAAGTTTTGAATCCCTGAAACGATGAACGTAAGTATTTCGGGAACATCAAAAACAAACCACATCACAATCATTCGTAAAGGCTATTCAAATTCAATTTTAAACCTTAACTCATCCGCATTACCGTATGTTTTACCGGTTGGACCTAGGTTTTTAAAGCCGCATTTTTCCATGGTTCTGATAGATCCCACATTGGTATCGAAACAATGACCATAGGTTTCTTTTAATCCCGTTGACTTGAGGTGTTCAATCAATGATTGCAGGGTTTCGGAGGCATAACCCTTTTGAATGTAATTTAAGCCAATATTGAAACCAATATTATTCGGCAACCCTGGGAAAAAGTCTCCGTGCACGACAAAACCAATAATATCATTTTCGGTAATTCGTTTGATGATCCACGTTTTATAGCGATTGCCTCCGCTGTTGAGAAATCCATTTAATTGCCATTGCTGCGTCAGTGGAACGGGTACATGGGCATTCATGTGGGCTAAGTTTTCAGTTCCCGCAAAACAATTTCGCCATAATTCATTCAGATCGGTATCAGTTTTTATGGAATTTAAAAAGGTAAGGCGATTAGAGGGTTTCATGAAGGTTATCAAAATTCAAAAATTCTGTCATTTCTAATTCGGAATAAAACACATTAAATTCTTCCGATACATCATTTAATTCTGAGTCTAATAATTTGAGTTCAAACATTAATTCAGTTTTTACCGAAACTACTGATTCTTTAATTTTTGTGCAATCCTCTTCACTCATGCGATTAAGACACGTTTCAATAAAATCAAATTGTTGCCGGATACGAAAATCTAAAATATAATTAACGAGTTTTAAAATATCTGTTTTTGAATCAGATGTTGGATTATAGATATAACTAAGTAATTTTTCATCATATTTCCCGTACAATAAAGCCGAGTGTAAATTCAATCCATTAATGTTAATATCGAAGTGAATATCGTCGATTAAGCCAAGTTCGAAAAGAAATTTATGGCTCCATTCTACTCCGGATACCTCTAACAAGTCCAATTGATTGGGCAAACTTCCTGAATTGTTTTTCATCAATAGGTTTTCTATTGATTTTATTGCGAAATCAATCCTACTGCTCAGTAAACTATTATTGAGTTCTTTGTCCAAAAGAAAAGATTCAAAGGAGGAGGAATTAAATTTATTAATCTTAACTATCGGTTCGTTTAAAGAAACAATGCGATTGTTTTTGAATTCAGTAAATCGGATTTTTATAATATCCCAGGATGAAGTTATTATGGGTAATAAATCAGATATTTCTGAATCATCTAATTTTTGAAATTCAGCTTGTTCTATCCATATAAACTCCCTTAGTAATTCCTTATGGGATTTTTGGATTTCTTGGTAAAATAGACTTAAAAATAATACATCAGCGTACGATTTGAATGGTGTAAAGTGAACGTTTTTAAACAGATCATAACTTTTAAGAACACCTAATAAAGGAGCCTGATCCTCCACATTATTCAGATTATGTAACATAGCCTTTTTAAACCGCACATCAATGTGGGGAAAATATTGATGTGGTTTTGTGCTTAAGCTATCTTGATAGTCTGTTTTATAATTATCATATGATTTATAGTTATCAAATCCGAGTTCATCCAAATGATTTATTAAAATAATTGCATCTTCATCGGTTTTTTGCCATTGTTTATCAAGTTCGTTATTAGATGCATCGTCAAATGAAATATTAGGCTGCAAGAGCATATCAATGTATGGCTTTGAATTATCATCGCTCAACCATAATTGTTTTGGCTGACCAACATCTCTTAAATCGCAAAACACAGACGATTTATATACAAACTCAGGCCTGATACGTTCGAAGCTGTCCGGATCAAGTTTAATCCAATGTTCAAGGCTCATATACGCATAATCTGAGTATACTTTCTTATTTTTGTTTGCACTCGTTAAAATAGTCTCCAAATTTGAAATTATGCCTTCCTCAATTAATTTATCAAATTCCAAACAAAACTTAGAAGATTCAATGCTGCCCTTCAATAAATTTGGCAACAACGATTTTGCATCGCCTTTGAACACCTCAAGTATTATGTCCTCCATGGATTTTAAATCTGGATCATTGTTCTCAGATCTCTCACGAATGAAACTGGATTCTTCTTTGTTTTTTGCTAAGCCACACTCCTCTTCAAAAATCCTTTTAAAAATATTTATGTTGGGGTCATTATACGCCGACTCACCTGTTGCATCTAATTCAGCAAACTTTGTTACATCTGGAATCACAAAAGATGTTGGATTTTCACTGATCGCATGATATTCACTAATAATTTTGTGATGGGCATTGTATTTTACGCCTCCATCTTTTGACTCAATTCTATTTTTTATATCCGAAATCAATTTCTTTAAATTATTTCGGGAAGGCATTTCTGTAGTATCGCCATGTGAAATTTTATTACAAATTTCTTTTTTCAGTTTAATAGCCAATTCCT
>CANHSL010000086.1 GCA_947463385.1 Flavobacteriales bacterium | reverse complement strand
TCGTTTAGCACGCCTGGAATCAATCTAACAATCGAATCTACTAATACGGCAGCAGCAAGTTCTCCGCCGGATAGGACATAGGACCCAATAGAAATTTCTTTGGTGATGTAGTGTTGTCTGATTCGGTCATCTACGCCTTTGTAATGTCCGCACAAGATCATGAGGTTTCCCTTAATTGAAAGTTGATTCGATGCCCCTTGTTCTAAGATTTCTCCGTCAGGAGTCATATAGATGATTTCGTCATAGGTACGCTCCGATTTTAATTGTTCTATACATGCAGCGATCGGTTCAATGCGCATGACCATGCCGGCTCCGCCACCGTATTGATAATCATCCACATTTTTATGCTTATCTGTTGAATAATCTCGTATGTTGTGCAAGTAAATGGATACATGTCCTTTTTCTTGGGCACGTTTCAGGATGGAATCCGAAAAGGGACCATCAAATAGTTTGGGCAAAATCGTAAGGATATCAATTCGCATGTTCAAAGGTAGGAAATACCCGTCAATTCGTTTGCATGTACTACCTTTACCTTATGATGAGAGTTGTTTTTTCTTTGCTTATCATAAGCACGGGATTGAGTTTATGGGCACAATCGAAATGGACAGGGAATACATCCCCAGATTATTATCGCTTAATTGATGAGCTTAAACGAATGGATAAAGAAAGTCCCTTGGTTAGTTTATACAACATGGGACCGTCTGATGTGCCCGGCTTGCCAATATATGTTTGTGTTATAAATGGTGCTGAAGATTCAACTGCTACCTTTTTGAAAGCAAGGAAAGGGACCACCTTACTTTTTAATAACGCAATTCATCCCGGTGAGCCCGATGGTATCAATGCGTGCTTGATTTATACGGAAAACTATATGCGTTTGGATAGCATTAATCCAAATGATCCGGTAGTGGCTTTTATTCCCGCGTACAATGTAGGTGGCATGTTAACTCGAAGTGCTACGAGCAGAGCAAACCAGAACGGACCTGAACTCTATGGGTTTCGTGGGAATGCCCAAAACTTGGATCTAAATCGCGACTTCACCAAAATGGATAGTGAAAACGCTCGGACGTTTGCGAAGATTTTCCATGCTTTGAATCCTGATGTATTTGTGGATAATCACGTGTCCAATGGCGCGGATTATCAGTATACCTTAACGTATATCTCGTCGTTACGGGAGCGAATGGCGCCCTCCTTACGTAAGCTCATTTATGGTTCGATGTTGCCGCAGTTAACACAAGCGCTTAAAAAATCAAAATGGGATTTATTTCCATATGTAGAAACGGTTAAGGAGACGCCCGATTCAGGGATATATCAATTTAATGATCTTCCACGATACGCCATGGGATACGCTTCCCTCTTTAATGTGATTTCATTTACCGTAGAGACGCATATGCTAAAGCCCTTTCCAAATCGGGTTAAAGCCACCCATGACTTTTTGAATGAACTGGTAAAATGGACGGTTGTTCATGCCGCTCAAATTGAATTGGCTCGAGAGAAAGCGCATGAATGGGAGGGGAGTCAGCGGTATTTTAGATTTAATTATTCGAGAACTTCTGCAGCTGATTCCATTCAATTCAAAGGGTTTACAGCGGTGCGAGATACAAACGATATCACCGGACTATCCCATTTGACATATGATCGTAACTTGCCCTATCAAAAGTCGATTCCCTTCTATCGAACCTATGTTCCCTTAGACTCTGTTGAAATTCCTCAGTTCTATATTGTTCGTGGGCAAGAACATCGGATAATAGAACAACTTAAAGCGAATAATATATTGTTCGAAGTATTGAGTCAAGAAAAAACACTTGATGTGAATGCACAATTTGTCCGTTCCTTTGATGCAATTTCTAAACCTTATGAGGGGCACTATTTACATCCTACCAAGGCGATTGAAAAAGTTTCCATGAAAATGAATTTCCGTCCGGGTGATGTGCTTATACCAACCAATCAAAACGGCTCTTTATTTCTGCATGCTGTATTGCAACCGATGTGTGAGGACTCTTATTTTACATGGAATTATTTTGATTCTTACCTTCAAGAGAAAGAGTACTTTTCGAATTACGTATTTGTGGAAAAGTTGCGAAGTATTTTACAGGCTAATCCTGAATTACGTCAAGCCTACGAAGCTAAAAAGGCAGCAGATAAGGAATTCGCGACTTCAGAGTGGCAACAACTTTATTTTATCTATCAGAACAGTGCATACTTTGAGCCAAGTTACATGCTGTTGCCGGTGTATGAATTAAAATGATTCTCGGTTGGTATGAATGTACTTGAGGATCGTTAACTCACCTTCGGATAACGTTTTTCCGCGACGGGACATCATGCTTTCTATCCCTTCCAATGCCTTGTCAAACCGGTAGGGGAATAACCGAGTGGGTTCACCAAAACTGAAAGAAGGTATGTGCTTTTTAAAGAAGCCTGGACCGTAAACATTGCATCCTACACCAAGTGCGGTCCCGGTATTAAACATCGTATTTATCCCACATTTTGAATGGTCTCCCATGTGTAAACCAACGAATTGCTCACCGGAAGAGGTCGATTTACCGGTTTCATAGTCATGCACATCTACCATGCCGTAATTATTCATAAGGTTTGATGCATTGGTGTCTGCACCAATGTTACACCAAGAACCAATATATCCATTCCCTAGAAATCCATCGTGGGACTTATTGGAATATGCTTCGAAAATGACATTGTTTACTTCACCGCCGACTTTACAATAGGGGCCAATCGTTGTTGCGCCGTAAATTTTTGCACCCATCTTTAGTTGTCCATTTTCACAAAGTGCGAAAGGTCCACGAATTAACGAACCCTCCATGATCTCCGAATTTGCTCCGATGTATATGGGGCCACTTGTAACGTTCAAGGTTGCTGCCTGAAGCACTGCTCCTTCCTCAACAAAGAGTAATGCTGGATTTCCAATTAGCGTGCAAGAGGCTGGTAAGGCTTGAGATTTCTTATGGGAAGTCATTAGGTCAAAATCCAATGCAAGAACCTGTCCATTCAATTTAAATAAATCCCATCGATTGATTACCTGAATTATGGGGGTCCCTGTATATACTATTTCGTTAGCAGCTTCCCCATACCTTGCAAGGATTACTCCCTCATAGCTTAGGTATTCATTCGGATTTAAAGCGTTCAATGCACGAATGAAGTCGGGTGAAGGAATAATGCTCGCATCGACATCTATGGCTTGATTCAATGTGGGGAAATGCGCTTGTAAATAGGGTGCAGTAAGGAATCCAACCTGAATTTCAGGACTCAGGAGCTTATATCGTTCGATGTTTGTTAGAATCCCACACCTTAAGAAGGCAGAAGGTTTTGTTAGTGTATGAGGTGCTAACTTAAGGTGAGATGATTGATCATTCAGATTAATGCGTAGCGACATGATGTGTGGATTTACTGAAAATAAATAATAGGATAAATGTAATCGTTCCGTTCAAGATTAAAAGTTCATTCCCGATTTGATATGTACCTAACAGCGAAGCTGCATACGTTTTTAAGATATAGCACAGCAGGGGAGACACTAAGCTTATTGCGGCTATTTTCGGGTGGATTAATTGTCGTTTTGTGAGAATCCCAAATGCAAATAATCCCAATAGCGGACCATACGTATAACCTGCAATGTCAAAAATTAGGTCAACAATACTTTTATTGTCAAGCCATTTGAATAAAAAAACAAGAATCATAAATAAGGCAGCAAAACTTAAGTGAATCCATCGCTTCACACGTTTCTTTTTTTCTTCCTCAAAGTTGTTGCGATTGAACCCAATAACATCAATGCAAAAGGATGAAGTGAGTGCGGTTATTGCTCCGTCTACAGAAGGAAATAGTGCAGAGATTAACCCCACTATAAAGATTACAAAAACACCGAATGGAAGGTAGTTTTGAACGACGTATGGAAATAAATCATCCGGGGCGACTTCTATTCCGAGCTTCCCAATGTACAAGGAAAGAACCCCTCCAAGTAATAAGAATAAGGCATTAACCGCAAGAAGCGTAATGCTAAAGACAACCATATTCTTTTGAGCATCCTGCAGTGATTTAACGCTAATATTCTTTTGCATCATTTCTTGGTCCAATCCAGTCATGGCGATTGTAATAAATGCACCACCAATAATATGTTTTAAGAAGTAATCTCCTTTTAGCCAATTGGTTTCCCATAAGCCCATAAGGTTGTTTGTATTCATGGTGTTGATAATGTCGTTCCAGCCTAAGTTTAATTTACTTTGAATGGAAAAGATACAAACTACTAATGCCAATAGCATGAACGTTGTTTGCAGGGTATCGGTCCAAACAATCGTTTTAACCCCTCCTTTCAAGGTATAGGCAACAATCATTAAGATTATTGATAGTGTACTCAGCCAAAAAGGAATACCAAGTTTATCAAAGATGAACAGTTGCAGTACATTAATAACGAGGTAAAGTCTAACCGTAGCACCGAGCGTTCTGGATAGAATAAAATATCCAGCACCCCATTGATACGCATTAAGTCCTAATCGATGTTCGAGATAGGTGTATATTGACGTAAGTTTCAAGCGATAGTAAATGGGTAAAAGAACGTATGCGACCACAAAATACCCAATGAAAAAGCCAATAACTAATTGATAGTAATGCCATCCGCTTGTTAGTACCTTCCCTGGAACGGAAACAAAGGTTACTCCTGATAATGAGGTCCCAATCATTCCGAAGGCTACAAGATACCATGCACTTTTTTTATCTCCTGAAAAAAAACTAGCGGTAGTCGCATTTCTGGAGGTAAACCAGGAAATAGCAAGTAATACTATAAAATAAAGGAATAATACGCCGAGTAGGATATAATCTTTCATTAGGTAAAAATAGTGTTTTCATTGATATTGTTTCCGATGTAACTTAATTCAATGCGTACTCGTTCTGTTGTACCATTAAAGAAAAAGTATATTTGCCAAAAAGAATTACCTATGAATGATATTTTCGCCCTAGTTATTGTCGCTGTTGTATTTGCAATTGCTTTAGTTGTTATTGTACAACATTTTCTGAAAAAATTGAATTTTAATGAGTCTTTGATGCTTCAGGGTGAATTGAAAAAGCAACGACAAGATTTTTTCCTAGCTCATCGCATGGAGGCATATCAACGGGGTATTCTTTATATGGAACGCATTCATCCATCGGCACTTGTTATGCGCATGAATCAACCGAATATGAATGCGCTTGTGTTGCAGACCTTGGTTTTGAAAGCGATTCGTGATGAATACGACCACAACGTGGCGCAACAGATGTTCATTTCATCAAACGCTTGGAACATGTTGAAGAATGCAAAAGAAGAAACAGTCAAATTAATTAATGTGGCAGCCTCGCAATTAGGGAATGAGGCTTCAGCCAATGATCTTGCAACCGCTGTTATTACCTTATCCGCTGAAATAAATCCCTTGCCTTCTGAAATAGCGATAGACGCGTTGAAAGCTGAGTTTCAACAATTGTTCTAAGAGGCATTATCCAATCTAAAATATTTGACAAAAAAAAGGCAGAAGTAATTCTGCCTTTTTTAATTAAGTTTTATGTTCGTTTATCTAACTACGTGGATAAATCCGTGTTTCTCGTAGTTTTCGAAGATCAACTTGTATGTGTATACGCCATCTTCTAAATCATTCCCATTCGCATCTTGTCCTCGGAAGAACGCAGTGTTTTGACCTTGCTCAAATACCAAGTTGCCCCAACGATTGAAGATGTATAAAGTAAATTCATCACAGGTCATGAAGTACGATTTCAAATCAAGGTAATCATTTTTACCGTCATCATTTGCTGAGATTACATTCGGGAAATCAAAGTCGTTAAAGCTCATCGTGTAGGTTATGGTGGCATCAATTTGCGAAGTGTCGGAGATACACCCATATTCTGATGTAACAAACGCTGTATAAATTCCCATACCGCTTTCGTCTAATGGGAAAGTCACATCGAATAGTGTAGAGTTAAAATTGTTTGGACCTGACCATGCAATGGTAGAATTGGCTTCTGCAGTTGCACTTAAGAAGAATGGATCACCAGGACATTCAGGAATATTGAAACTAAGAACAGGAGGTTCCGGCGTTGCCATAACGTACATATCAAACGTAGTATCCACTTCACAACCGAAATCAGAAACTACAGTATATGTGAATTGATATACCCCTGGATTTGCAATTACAGTATTTAAATTGACCGTAGTATCCTCTAAAACACCGTTAATATCCCATGTGTATGAAATAGGCTCATTGGTAGAAATATTTGGAAAGCTATTTACAACAAAAGGAACGTCTTCACACTGAATGGTATCCGCAAGGTAAGAATAGGTCGGGTAATCGTGCACGAAGAATGAAAAACTAATCGTGTCGTCACATTGAACCACAGCAGAGAAAGAGTCCGTTGCTACAAGGGAAATATTATGAATCCCGGGTGTGTTGAAAATGTAAGATAAATCAACGGAGGTATCCAAGAGTTGATTATTGTATAACCATTCAAAAGTTGTTGAATTAGATAATCCGGTAGTGGTATTATCGAATTGAACTGCCTGGTCGATACAAGATTCCGTTATAGCGAAATTTGCGGTCGGATTGTTGAACACCGTAAAACTTTGAGAAACAGTATCAGAACATCCATTTTCTGTCATGGCTACCAATTCTACTAAGTAGTTGTTTGGTCCATTAAAGTTTACAGTTACAGTGTCTCCAACCAAGGTATCGTTATTAACATACCAAAAGTTTGTAATGGTGTCACCACCTAATAAGGAACTAGAAGCCTCAAAAACTGCGATTTGCCCCAAGCAAACATCGTCGAAACCAAACCCAGCTACAGGGTTTTCAAAAACCTCAACTACGGTATTAACAGTGTCCACACAGTTGGCGGAATTCGTTACAATCATTTCAACGTTGTAGGAACCTGGCCCAGGAAATACGTGATTAAAGGTAGTATCGTTCGAAGTATAGCCGTCAGATGCACTCCAGAAAATTGAATCAGGTGCAGCGTTAGTATACGCGGTATTGTTGAAAAGTACCGTTGAATAACCGGCACACACGTTACTATCTACTATCGCACCGATTACCTCTGCAGGAAGCACGGCTGTAGTTAAGGTCGCAACACACCCGTTAGCCGAGGTGATGGTACAATCTACCGTGTCCACTCCTTGAATGTTTACTGAAGCTACTTGGCCAGTAGCTAATTGTTGCCCTGTAGCAGCATTAGACCAAACATAATTAGCAAAACCATCCGGAGCAGAAAGTGTTGCCGTATTGTTTGCGCCGTTTTGGCAATAAAATGCAGAAAGATTCAATGAGGAACAAGAAGCACTAACGTAAGCATATCCCCAGTGACCACCTAAAGAACAATCTCCTGTTGCCACGTCAAGGGTAATGGTTTGTCCCATATACTGAGTAACATCAACACCAAAGGTCGTCCAATCTTTCCAACGGTAAGAGCCACAGTTTTGAAATCCAGGTACTCCGTTTGCTGCGGCCACTTGATAAAATGTACACGGAAGCGGGTTACCTGCTGCATCATACAATTGTGCTTCAAAACGAGGTTGCGCTGCAACACCGTGACCTGGGTCTTCTAATACAACCGCATATTGAACAATAATCATGTTGGATTGGGGGGTAATACTGAAATTGTATTGCAGACGAGAAGCTTGAGCACCGGTACCTGTGAAATCTCCAACCATTGCAGAGAAATTTCCTCCCGGAGGAACGATTGAAAGATTTCCGCATCCAGCAACCATTGGGTCTGTTCCTGGACCTACCATGATTTGATGCTGATTTGTAAATCCTTGATTAGGCGTATTTATTGCACAACAAGAACCGTAAAATCCGTTCCAATTGGTAAACGAGTTGTCTTCAAAATCCGCGTTAAAACAAGCCGCAGGTTGTGCGAATGTTAAAAAGGAAAGACTAATTAAAATAGAGCTTAAAAGTAATTTGAACGAGTTCATAGGTGCTTTTTATTTGGTTTAGCGGTCTATTGACGCACGAATTTAAGGTAAAATTGCATGGAGATAAAAAAAAATGAGAATTTTTTATGATACGTCTAGTGTTCTTATTGTCCCATCCAAAAAAAATAATCGCCAATAAAACCTAAAATTTGGATAGACCGAATAAAAAGAGGGGAATAATTTCAAACTGTTACTATTTTTGAGGCCATCGTTTCAATATAAATTTATACCATGCGAAATATTATAATTGCCTCAATCACCTGCTTTACGTTTATTTATAATGCTCAGATTGACCCTCAAGGTGTATCGACCAGCTACAAATTTCAAGAGATCATTCAGCATATAGAGCGTAACTACGTGGATCCTGTAAATGCAAAGAAATTAACAGAGACTGCGATTGTAGCGATGCTTGAGGAGTTAGATCCCCATTCTACGTACATTCCTGCTGAAGAAGCCCAAGAAGCACAATCCCAAATTAATGGAAGTTTTGTAGGTATTGGTATTCGGTTTCAAATTGTTAAAGATACCTTGATGGTGGTAGCTACGATTCCAGGTGGACCAAGTGAAAAGTTGGGTTTATTGGCTGGAGATCAAATTGTCGCCGTTGATGGAAATTCAATAGCGGGTATTGGTTTGAAAAATAATGAGGTACGTACGAAATTAATGGGTGAGTTAGGTTCTAAGGTACAAGTTAAAGTACTTCGCAAAAAGCATGATGAATTAAGCTTTAATATTACACGCGACAAAATTCCAATTTATTCGGTGGATGCCGCATACATGATTGATAAAGAGATCGGCTATATTAAACTCAATAGCTTTTCACGCACTACCGTTGAGGAAATTCAATCAGCACTCAAAGATTTAAAGTCAAAAGGAATGAAAAACCTTATTTTCGATTTACAAGGAAATGGGGGAGGGCTCCTTGATGCGGCAAGGGGAGTTGCTGATGAATTTATCTCGGGTAACAAATTACTGGTTTATTCCATAGGACGTGCACAGCCGCGCAGTAACTTGTCTGCAAGTAAAAAAGGACTTTGGGAAGAGGGTGGTTTGATTGTTTTAACAGATGAATACACGGCCTCAGCGAGTGAAATTGTTTCTGGAGCCATTCAAGATTGGGATCGTGGGTTGGTAGTTGGCAGAAGAACCTTTGGTAAAGGCCTAGTTCAACGTCCAACACCCTTAGCAGACGGAAGTGAATTAAGATTAACGATTGCACGGTATTTTACGCCCACAGGACGATTTATTCAAAAACCATATCAAGACGTGGAGACCTACCGTAAAGACCTTACGCAACGCTATTTGAATGGAGAATTTCAGCATGCTGACTCTATTAAATTGCCGGATTCTTTGAAGTTTTACACCATGATTAAAAATCGCTTGGTATACGGTGGCGGTGGAATTATGCCTGATGTTTTTGTGGCCTTAGATACTACGGATATAACAGATTATTACAGCACTTTAATTCGTGGTGGGCACGTGAATTCATATAGTTTAGAATTTGTGAATACAAACCGTGAACAATTAAAGAAAAAGTACCCGGATGTTAAAGCATTCATTGCGAATTTTAACACCGATGCTTCCTTCATGGAAGGCTTTTTTAGCTAT
>CANHSL010000085.1 GCA_947463385.1 Flavobacteriales bacterium | reverse complement strand
TGGCACACACGTGGAGCATTCACGATTTGGGAAAGGACGCGTAACGCAGCTTGAAGGGAGTGGTGCGGATAAAAAAGCAGTCATCTTCTTTCCCCATCACGGTTCCAAAACCGTACTGCTTAAATTCGCGAACCTAACGGTATTGTAGCCATGTTATTTAAGGTCGGAGAATCGGTATCCTTACTGCAAGAAACGGGATTCTATTCCATTTTACGAATTAATGAACCGTTTGCCATTGTTCAAGATGAGCACGGTTTTGAGTATCAAGTTAAGCTAAGTTCACTGATCAAACGCATTCCGGTATCAGGGAGCGTGGTGAACAAAGAATTAATCGAACCTACCAACACAGTAAAAAAACAAAACGCTTCTTCCATTCCGACCTTAGATCTTCATGCTACGGCACTTGGAATTGATGGTATTCCGACGAATGAACTCCTTGAAAAAAAAATCAGCCATTGCCGCATGTTCTTGAATCAGTGCATTGAAAAGAGGCATATGAAGGTCTTAATCATTCATGGCGTGGGTGAAGGCGTATTGAAAACGGCAGTACGTCAATTACTACAAAGCAAACCCGGGATTAGTTTTCATGACGGCAATTATTCTGCTCGCGGTGTCGGTTCTACCTTAGTTGAAATTAGAATGAGCGAGGTTAATAAATTTTAAGTTTTGACTGCCCTCGTTAATGCTGGGTAATCGCACCCTTTTCGCCTTGAGGTATATCAAAAACCCAATCGTAAAACCCAATAAAATGACTGCCGGTGAAACCCATTTTTTTGTAGTGGGACGCTGGAAAGGTCAATCGATTTTGAGCAGACAATCCGTTGGCTTTAGTTTGCGGGGCAACGCCGTCCTGAAGGCAAGGCGCTTGCTTTCTAGCCCCTTTAGGTATACTTCCATATTGATAAACCGCACGCCACTCGGACTGAATTATTTTTCCGGTTTCCGCATTTTCTGGCGCAAAGATATAGAACTCACCAAATACACATTTATTTCTTAACGATTCTACGATACCCAAAGAATAGGCATATCCCATGCTGTGTGCCACAATGAAAACCGTATCATTCCCTGAATTACCCGGTACTTCATTGAGTAGTTGGTATAGATTTCTCCCAGCAATCCGTCCATTTTTTCGTCTGCTATTAAATCCCTTTTTATTCGCCTTGAAAGGTAACATTTTTAGGGTCTCCAACTTGGTGCCGGCCGTAGTTTTAGAGAACTTACACCGATGCTTACCCTTGCACGCTTTTGGATATTCAGCCGCCGCCTTCGCAAAATTAAAAACAGACCCATGATTTGAGGTAGCTACGGAATGATGCCCATCGGCATAATACACTTCATTCGGTTTAATTCGCTCCATAATCCGTTGATCAAAATTACCCCACGGTCTCCAATAATCGAAACGGTCTGTTGCGAATAAAACATTCGACGAATTTGGGAATTCTACCCCATTGTTTCCAATTTGCATAAGTGCCTGCTCGGGTGTTCCACCGTTTGCAACCGGACGATATCCATTCACAAAAACAAGAATTCGTCGGGCAGGATCAGCTTCAGAAAACTTGTGCGTGATGTTTGCTTTAGCGTAATTGTAGACCTCCTCTTTTATAAAATCCCCTTGCGCATCAATTACCTTATATACAATCAAATGCGTTTGCGCCTTTCCTTGAAAAGACTTAATCTTCAGACGGTCTGAATCATATAAAAATTTCATTGACACGACCTCTCCTTGAGATTTCCTAACTTCAAAATACAACACGTGTTTTAGACGCTTCATTTCCCACGTGTTTTTTCGTTTCACATAGGTTTCCCAATATGAATGGGCAGCTTGCTGATTGACCACCGAGTTACTGGAAGTGAGGTGATGAATAAACTGTTTGGTATCTATTTTTCCTACATTGCTATACGAGGAGGAATTAAAGAACCATCTTTTATAGAATTGATCGGAAGTTAAAAAAACAAGATAACCGATAAGTATAAAAACGCCCCATAAAACCAATCGAAGGAAGAAGTAGGCAATCTTGGAATGCAATTTCAAACTTTTCTCGGCACGCTCCTTAACCTTTTTCCTAAAAATCAGCATGATAAAAAATACAAGGAAAACTAGACCAACATGGATTGGCGCTATGAATCGAGAATCTGTGCGATAAAATGGTCGAAGCCAATAACTATCAATGTCTAAATTGACTTTGCCTGAATTTCGCTTAAAGGGTAAGCCTATGTAATTTCCAAAAACTGTCCCGTCCTTATTTTCATTCCAAAAAGCAAACGCTACCATACCGTTTGTAGACCCCAAATTCTCCGTTTCATCATGAAAAAGAAAATAAGATTCTTGTCGCCTTTGCATCGAATCTTTGGTTCCTAATTGTTTGGAAAGTTCGTCCAATGCTTTTTTATTATTCCCTTGTTGATCGGCAGCTGCAATCAAGAAATACGTGGCGAACCTGGCAGTAAATGTATTCTTTGGTGCTACGGAAAGAAACATAATGTGTTTACCTGGTATGGCAAATCCCGTGTGTAATGAATCGGTCTGAACTGTTGAAACAAAGACGTAATAATCCAATTTCGTGCGTCGATGAGACGAATTAAAAAATCCATCCCTAATAGCACGCATGTCGGTTGAAAAGAACGGAATTGAATCGCTGTAATTAATTGCAGGCATCTTACCTATTCGGGGATGCTTGTACTGATCAATGCTTACTTCAACGCCGTATGACCGCGCAATTTGCTGTATTTCAATTGATTGTTCAGGGCTTAACTGTGCGCCCGCTTCGGTTTGAACGAAATGGATACGCAGTGCACCTTGCGCATGGGCAACCCATGTAAAGAAAAGAAAAGAGAAAAGAAGAAACTTCGCGATTAACCTAGAGGTGCAAAAATGCTTTTTTCGATAAGAGTTCATCATTGGTTTCGCGGTAATTTGGATCATCTACACAACAATCTACAGGACAAACTGCCGCACATTGCGGTTCGTCATGAAAACCAACACACTCTGTACATTTGCTGTGCGTAATGTAATAAACATCCATGCTCACAGGCTCATTCGCCAAGGCAGCATCTACGGATGTTCCTTCCGGTGTAGTAATCATTCCTGTTAACGAAGTGCCATCCGCATATTTCCATTCGGCACCCCCTTCATAAATTGCATTATTCGGACATTCAGGCTCACAAGCCCCACAATTAATACATTCGTCCGTAATCATTATTGCCATGACAATTCCTATTTTATTTTGCAAATATACACAGGCTTTACTAAAAGCCGACTATTTCAACGTAAGCTAAACGAACTTTACACTACTTTTGTTCGATGACTCGTCAGCAACTTATATCCGACCTTACTGCACTTGGTCCATGGCTAGATCGCTTAGGCTCTACCGAAATGCCCTCATCGGAAAACTTTTCATCGGAATTAACAGAGGCTTTTAGCACTGCAATTGCCCGTGAAATATATAGAAACGGGTGGTTTGAACCCCGTGAGGTCAAGCAATCGTTGTCAGGGATTGCACGTTGGTTAAACCACGAAACATTACATGCGTTTTCAAGTCCATATACTTATCAAGAATTCCGTCCAAATTTAGGATTAATCTTAGCAGGAAATCTCCCGATGGTTGGGTTTCATGACATCCTTTGCGGACTCCTCAGTGGATATACCCTTCAAATCAAACTGAGTTCAGATGACCAGCAACTCATCCCTTTACTCATTCGTGGTTTGACCGAACTTAATCCAGCATATACCGAACTCATTCAAATCAACCCACAAAAGCTCAGTGGCTTTGATGCCGTAATTGGAACAGGTAGTGATTCTACCCTACTCCATTTTCAGTCGTACTTTAAAAACATCCCGCATTTACTTCGAGGGAATCGTACCTCCATTGCAATCCTAAGCGGAGACGAAACAGCGGAAGAATTGCATGCCTTAGGACGCGACATTTTTCAATACTTCGGTAGGGGATGTCGCAATGTAACGCACCTCATCGTACCGGAAGGATATTCTTTCGATGCTTTTTTTGAGGCAATACTGCCATTTCAAACCGTAATTCAAAACAAGAAATACGGAAACAACTACGATTACAATCGAGCCATTCACTTATTGAGTAAGCAGCCGTTATTAGACAATGGATTTTTATTATTGCATGAATCCACTGCGTTGCATCCGCCCCTCGCCATGATTCACTATCACAGCTATACTCACCGTTCGGAAGCAATCGAATACATCAATCAACACCAAGATAAAATCCAATGCGTTTCAGGCACAGTTGAAGTCCCCTTTGGAACTACACAACAACCCCGAATTGATGATTTCGCTGATGGAATTAATACCATGGAATGGCTTGAACATGCCTTGAAGTGATGTGGATTTTATACTTTTGCACCTATGGCAATTTTTGGAGATTCAATTAAGTATAAGACTGCAGAAGAAATAAGCATCATGCGCGAAGCGGCGCTGATCGTAAGTCGTGCACTTGGAGAAGTAGCAAAACATATGAAGCCAGGGATTACCCCGGCCTTTCTAGATCAGATGGCAGAAGATTTTATTCGCAGCCAGCACGCAATTCCCGGTTTCAAAGGCTTATATGGCTGTCCTAGCACCTTATTGATTTCTGTAAATGAAGAAGTGGTGCATGGGCTTCCAACCCAACGTCCGATACAATCCGGCGATATTGTTTCGGTAGATTGCGGATCCGTTTTCAAAGGATATTACGGAGATCACGCCTATACCTTTGAAGTAGGTGAAGTTAGCGATGAAAAACGCAAACTGTGCAGGGTCACCAAAGAATGTCTGTACCTAGGAATCGAGGCTTGTAATACGTCAAATCGTATAGGAGACATTGGTTATGCTATTCAACAACATGCCGAAAAGAATGGGTTTAGTGTGGTACGGGATTTAGTTGGACATGGCTTGGGAACTAAACTTCACGAAGAACCGCAAGTACCGAACTATGGTCAACAAGGCCGTGGAAAACGGATTCAAAACGGTTTAACGATTGCCATTGAACCCATGATTAACATGGGCACTTATAAGGTAAAAACGCTTGATGACCAATGGACCATTGTGACCGAAGATGGCTTACCAAGTGCCCATTTTGAACACGATGTTGCTGTAATTGAGGGGAAGGCTGAAATCCTCTCTACCTTTGATTACATTTACGAAGCCCTTAAACTGTAATGGAGAAATCAGTTAAGATTGCGCTTGTTGGATTTTTAATTGTTCTGGCCTATTCTACGAGTGTCTTGGTGGAAACCGGTTACTTTATTATTCCCTTCCCCTTGTTTAGCTTTGTGTTACTTGGTGTATTAGGGGCGAGCATCGTGCAGGAACGAAGCCACTGGAAGACATTTATTCCCATATCGGTTGTAGTCCTTTTTCGCTGCTTGTGCAACCCGTTAACCTATACGTTTTTCTTGAACGAGGCAGCCTATGACAGTTTCACTGAAGGAATAACATTGGATCTTTTTCGAATTTCAGCCATGCTTAGTGTGCTGCCCTTAATCATTCAGGTGGTGGGCTTTAAAGGGAATCAAGATAAAATAACTGCCTTGGCGTTATGCTCCGTGTATATTTTCACCTTAATCCCTCCATTTGAACTGTTGAACTACACCTTCTTCACGATTTTTTTCCTTTGTTTGATCTTAACCGGTAGAAAACACCTTACGACGCCACTGCTCGTATTAATCGCACTATTCGATTTATTGGAAGGGTATAGCTTGCTTTTTAGTTAATATAAAAGCCTGAAAAAATTCTTAGATTAAAATGACCTTACCGCCCGAACCAAGGTTTTGCTGGTTTTGTCGTAGTAATTCGTTGGTTTCGAGTCATAGAAACTAAAAAACCATGCGGAGGCAATATTTGACTCGGTAGACGACCAATAGAGATTCATTTCTACGGGATCTGCGTTTGGGATTTCACTCAGTGCTCGCTCCACGGTGAATAAATTAGTGTTCATGGCCTGAAGTTCATAAATTGCAGGTAGATACCAATCATCAAAGCCCTCACTGACATACGCATCGCATAGTCCCGCAGCTTTGGTTGTATCTCTAGTTGCGAACATAATGGCTGTGGTATTTGCCCGTCCGTCCCATGAACTTTCACAACTTTCAATATCTTTTTCTTTGTCGCCCCACTCCGCCTCTCGGGTTAAGTTGGTTAAGGAAACTACCAATCCGTGTTGTTTTCCAAGGCTATCCTGAAATAAATGAAAGACAACTCCACCCTCCGTATGTTGTCCAATATAGTAAGTTTTTTGAGCTGAAACGCTACAGAGCGCAGCAAGAAAAAGCGTGGTAAGAAATGTTTTCACAGGCAATAGTTTTAGGAAAGATACAAATTGAAATTGGAACCGCTTTACTTATTTAGTTGAATTAACTGATAGTCGACGCCATCATAAATAATCTTTCCGTAATCGGGAAGCTTGGATAAGGTCCGTTTATTTACCACCAGGTATTTACAACCTTTAGTGGATAGTTCATTCACCACATCTTTTTGCCGTAATGTTTCATCCGAAAGATTCCATCCTTTTCTACCCAATAGATACAATTCTTGAGGGTTGCTATTTCCATTGATTGCAACCAAGGCATCCGTTGGGATGTAACGTTCAGCAAGGTGTTCTAACCCTAATTTATAGGTTTCGGATTGATTCAATCTAAAATCATACAGTTGATTACCAATGGCTTCCATAGAAATACAGAGCATCAACACCCACGCATAGTTCCCAAGGGTAGATAAGGCATATCCGCCAACTATGGCGAGTAAGGGAACCGCTGGTAAGATATAATATTCATGTGTTAAAAAGATTACCCCTGCTTTTAAGGCATACCCTGAAAAAAGTACCAGAAATACCGGTAAACTCAGTTTCCATGCCCAAGAAACGCCCGATTTCACAACCCGAATTATTCCAAATACGCACAATCCAAAAGCCAAATAACTAAGGAACGGATGAAAAACAAGCTGTTCTAGCAATAAAAAAGGCGAAACCAGAAAAGCCTTTCCGCCGTCCATCAATCCACCGCCCAGGTTATACCAAGACCCGAAATGAGCGGCTAAATAGGGATTCCAGATAAAATACCAAACAAATGCAGGAATCAAACTAACGAGCGGGATCAAAAACACCGCGGGCTTTTTAGGTTCATTCGATGTTTTCACAAAGGCAAACACCACAAACGCCAGCAAGGGAAGCACCGATATTTTCAATAATAACCCCAGGCTGAGCATAACAAAAGACAACACCACATCCTTCCATCTTCCAAAGCGCAAGGCTTCAAAAAAATAGTAGATTCCAATCAGATACACGGCTAAGGCTTCGGTATCTGGCATTACTTTACGGCTATACATGAAAAAACAAGAAACCATAAGAAGCAAGGTCGCATAAAATGCTGTTTTCTCCTTGGCGAACCGACGCACCAAGGCATAGAAATATCCCAGCCCCAACGTCGAAATCAACACGTTGAGTAAGCGTCCAATACCGGCATGAAACCCGAATAAGACGCCAAGCTTTCCTTGGATGTAATACAATAAAGGGAATTCCATTCCAATAATTCCTGTTCCCCCACTGGTTTCATCCACCATGGGATACCAAAAGGAAGTGTTTCCAGCGAAATAATTCCGAGCAACCATTAAGCCCGTAGCTTGACGCCAACTGTGCGCGGCCTCAATCGGCGGATTCCATATTCCAATAAGGTGCACCAAAAAAAACAAGGCGATCCAAAAGAATATGTTGCTTGTGAGCTTAGCCAACCACGGTTTGTTCAAGGTATGCTTTAAAATGGGTGAGAACTGCTTGCCAACCTTGCTGCTGCAAGGCTTCTGGATTTTGGGTTTCGGGCTGAAACTTCCACACGATATGGGTTCCCTCATCCGAAGGATTCAGATATAAGGCTACGTGACGACCATCTTCCAAGATATAATGCAGTTGTTTTTCCTCTTCTACGGCTGTGAAGGTTCCATTAAAATCAAACCCGAAGGATTGGTCTTTGGCTTCCATGCGAATGCTGAAAGCTCCCCCTACTCTACAATCCAGTTCGGCACGGGGACAACACCAATCAGGAGATGCAAAATACCAGTTAACGATGTGGGATGGATTCACCCAAGCATCAAAAACCACAGCCAAGGGCGCGGAAACATTAATTTCAGTGGAAATCATTGATTGTTTTCAATTACGTAGGTTAAAATTTTCTCCATCAAGTGAGCACGATCTTTACCAGTTACATTGTGTTTATGCATCGGATATGGAAAGAAGTCCATCTGTTTTCCATCTTCTACAAATTTCTTTACGAGCGAATAATTATGCTGCATGACCACCACGTCATCAACCGTACCATGAATCAAGAGTAATTTTCCCGTTAAATTCTTCGTGTAATTGGTCAGTGCATTTGCCGCATATCCTTCTTTATTTTCTTCTGGACGGTCCATATAGCGCTCGCCATACATCACTTCATAAAACTTCCAATCGGTTACTGGTCCTCCAGCGACCCCAACATTGAAGACCCCGGCATGGCGCAACATTAAAGAGGTTGTCATGAACCCCCCAAACGACCAACCATGAACCGCAAGTCGCTCGGAATCAACGTAGGGTAACGATTTCAAAAACTCTACACCTGATAATTGATCCTCCATTTCTATCGTTCCTAACTGGCGGTGAATTTGAGATTCGAATGCGAATCCACGTTCTGCAGAACCCCGATTATCTAAGGTAAAAACAATATACCCTTGCTCCGCCAACCAATTCATCCAAAGGTTTGCCCCTGCATTAAAACTATTAGTCACCATTTGAGCGTGTGGTCCACCATAGACATAAACCAACACCGGATATTTATTCTTTGGGTCAAAATTCGAAGGTTTTACCATGCGGTAATATAAATCCGACCCGTCTTTTCCTTTAATGGAATTAATTTCTACCGTACCGAGCGCATACTCATTCATTGGATTAATGGATTCTTTAAGCAACTTCGCCATTTTACCGTTGGTCGTATAGATCATTTCATGATTTGGCATCGTCACGCTTGAATACCCATCATAAAAATATAGGCCATCATCTGAAAGGTCAAAACGATGTGCGCCCTCATTTCTAGAAATCACTTTTGAATTCCCGGTTAGATCCGTTGCGTAGACCATAGTATTGCATGGATTCTCTCCCGTAGCGGTATAGTAAATCAGTTTTTTGGAAGCATCTACTTCGAGTATGTCCTTCACAACAAAGCGATGATTTGTAATTTGTTTAATTCCTTCCTGTAATACTTCCATTGGTTTACCTTCAAACACAAACTCCGTTATTTTCCGGTCAAAATCAACCAAATACATGTTCATAAATCCATCTTTTTCTGACATCCAGATGAAGTCATTTCCTTCACCGATAAAATACGCCGGATGTTCGGGTTCTACCCATTTTTGATTTTTTTCATGCCAAAGGGTTTTTATTTTCTTTCCCGTTTTAACATCGAATACATTCAACCAAAGCTCATTTTGTCCGCGATTAACTTCCGCGATGATGCAAAACTTTTCGTCTGGCGTAAATGCGAAATTTGTCAAGTAATCATCTGCGTTCCCACTTGGTTTGATGAACACTGTTTTCTTCGTTTTGCAATTGTAAATTCCGACGCTTGGCTTCTCTGATTTTTGTCCTGCCATGGGATATTTAATCGATACCAAGGAACCAGGGGTGGTATTGATGTCTAACAAGGGGTAATCCGCTACTTCACGTTCATCTTTTTGATAGAAGGCCAGATAATTCGCGTTTTTAGACCAAAACAAGCCTTTTTCGATGCCAAATTCGTTGCGTGCAATGGTTTGACCGGAAACAATGTTTTTGTCTGTATTTTTTGTAACGGGAGTATAAAACTT
>CANHSL010000084.1 GCA_947463385.1 Flavobacteriales bacterium | reverse complement strand
TTCTCCGAACTGTACATTCTGTGGTGGTGTATTCGGGTTGAACGGATTGTTTGATGTATTATCAAAAACCGCTTCACCTTTGATTTTATATCCTGCAGGTATCTTCTGCAAATGAGAAAAGGTATAAAATCCTTGCCAATGAAAATCCCAATGAGGCACATTAATATGCTTCAAGGTATCTATATTGTTTGGAGCTAAAGCATATGATTTAATACTCTGTCCCAATAAATGCATATGTGGCATCACGGATAATGCAGAAATTGCTACGGGAATACCACCATTATTTGGATACTGAGCGGTCAAGGTAGTGACCTGATTTGCCGGTAAATTAAAATTATAATCGGCAATAATTGGATCAGCAGACACTTGCCTTACTCCGGTGGTTCCTGGTGGGTAAAAATGTAAAATCACTTTCGTGCTGTCCAGCATTCCAGAGCTGCCATTCGGGTAATGCATGGCAAAATATATGTTGGAGCCAGGGCCTATATCTGCTCCAAGTTTTAGTGGCGCAGCAGAAGGGAATACCAGTGGTGCAGCACCTGGAACATAGGCAGAAAGGAGCTTGGTAGAAGCGGAACTCGGACTTGAACAGAACCCACTTGTGTTGGTTGATTCAACCCCGTTGTGATCAATATAAATTAAGGCATGGTGAACAATTTCCATATTTCCAGGAATGACCTCTACCGCTTTTATTGTTCTGTTTTGTGTCAGGTTAGTTGGAACTGAAAAACATACATAGTCATCAGTTAACGTGCTTGCATTAGATACATAATTTGGCATTTTAACAGTAAGATCTCCCGCTCCAAGTACACTTCCTATGTTATAAATTGGTGGCGGTGGCGTTTGAGCTGAATTTCCCTCAGGAAACCCATTATTGAGCCAATTCAACAGTGTGGTCTTCTCCGCAGCCGTTAGTGCTCTATCATGCAAATATTGCTGATAATTATTGTCCGGTGGCCAAGGGGGCATTTGATGCGCTGCACCAGGTGAAATTGCCGCATAAATGGATGCTGCCAGCGGTGAAGACTCTTGATATGTCGTTAATGAAAACGGTGCAATTCCTCCCGTGTGGTGGCATGAAGTACATTTATTATAAAAAATTTGGGCTACCTCGCCACTCCAAGTTTGAGCAAACCCCACCATGGAAAATGCACAAAAAAACAAAAAGGATACTGTTTTCATAATGAACAATTAGTCGGATTCTATAAAAGTCAATTAACGAACAATTACAGATTTAGTTCCCGATTTTCCATTTGATAATAGAATGTTAACCAAATAATTACCTGGGTTTAGCCCGGTTAAATCCAAATCTACTGTTGTATCTTGGCTTTTGTGGCTCACGATAATACGGCCTTGTAAATCCATAATGATAAGTTCATTAAATAACGCCTCATGCGCAACAAGGGTTAGGTAATCCGTTGCGGGATTTGGAAATAGCGAGACGTCCATAACCGCCAGTGGCTCCTCGATTCCGGCAAGGCAAAGTTCATCAACAGCGGTTCCATCACAATACAGGGTTGGATAAAGAATCGCTTGTTGTAATGGGGTATTGGCAAGTTGAAGCGGTGTTTCATTACACCCTAACTGAGTAACCAAGAAATCACGAATAAACCATTCCGTCGTATCCATGTATGCATTGTTTCCTATGTATGGAACATGACCGGCTCCAGGGAAGGTATAAAATTCACTTGAAACATTTACTGCACAGGCACGCTCATGTAGCATTCGGCTACCATCCAAATACATTAATGCCGTTCCTGGATTTACTATTCCACGGTTATATTTTACCGTGCCATCCGCAGTACCGTGAATAGAAACCATGGGCACATCGCCCGCCTCTAACCAACTATACTGTGCCAAGGCACCACATAAATTTATAACCCCTTGAACCGAAGAAGAATATCCTGGATTACCGCTATTTCCATCTAAGCCGCCCAACTGGTTTATCGTGGCTTGATTGAGGTAACCAGATATCTCACAAATATTATCTAAATAGGCAACATGCAATGCGGTAATTGCACCGGCAGAACTGCCTCCTACATAAATTAAATTTGTGTCAATATGATACGTATCTGTAGTTTGTTTGTCTTTATAAAAAAAGCGAATTGCTGCCTTTAAATCTTGCACCGCACGAACAACCGCCTTTACCGCATTCGCCGAATCTATAGGGAAAAACCCAAGTCGGTAATCTATTGAAGCGCACGCGTATCCCTTACGCGCAAAACGTTGGGATAAAGCCGTCATATCGGGATCCGTTTTGGAGCCGCCCAAAAAGCTACCGCCATGCACCCAAATAATGAGTGGTCGGCTCAACTCTGTATCACCTGTCGGCTCATAAAAATCTAATTTTAGTGAGTTATTGGCCCCCGAAAATGTGGTGTTAGCCCCATAGGTGATATTACTTGTTAAGG
The DNA here is from genome assembly GCA_947463385.1 of Flavobacteriales bacterium. Classification (GTDB taxonomy): domain Bacteria; phylum Bacteroidota; class Bacteroidia; order Flavobacteriales_D; family Crocinitomicaceae; genus UBA952. The sequence goes on along the minus strand of CANHSL010000084.1, from coordinate 7,469 downwards.
TGTGATTAGGGAACACCTCCGTGGCATAGCGTCCGTTTTGACAGGGCTGAGCAAATGAATTTGTTACTAATAGTGCAAACGAAATAACTAAATAAGCGTATAACTTTTTCATAGGTTAAGGTTAAGGGAATAAAATGGCATTATAATTCAATGCGTTAATTAAAGGAATCTTAGCGGTAAACTTTTTATTAATGGCTTTGATAAATTCATTGGCTAACAAGGCATTTCCTCTGGGATTCAAATGAATTCCGTCTAAGGAAAATGCGCCTCCGGAAACAAACTTTGCAGAAAGAGAAGCGCCATTGTAGGTAAATCCAGTGGTTAATTTATCGTAAAAATCTCCTGTTTCTACCAAGGCAAAGCCATACGTAGTCGCTTTTTGCCTAATCACTGCATTAAATGCATCAATTCGACTTTGAATGGTAGCAAGTTCATCCGTTGTAAGAACAAATTCATTCCTAAACGGAAAAATGGAACCCATTTGATTGCATTTCACCGAATCTAAGGGGGCGGTTAAGAGTATTTTCTCTCCGGGAACTGCGGGTCTTACCCCGAACATTCCGGCATTAGGATCTGCAACCATAAATGGATTCGATCCAACTACAAAAGAAATTCCAATGGGATTATAAATTTGATTTAAAGAGGCGGCCTTTTCTTCGTCTAAGGTCAAACCGTTATATGGAATCGTATTAAAAAAGGGCCAATCGCTTATATTAGGAATAGTAGCAATTGCTGCTTTTACTTGTTGGCTATACAGCTGCTCACACAATTGAGTTAAAGATTCTTCGAAGCCAACGCCAGGAAAGCCAGCAAGTGGAGACATCGGATTTTGTGTTGCGCCGCTTCTTGCATACGGCAACACATCCTCGATTCCCAAATATATGCTACAAAACGTAGGATACCCTCCATCAAAAATATTCTCTTGAACGGATGAATAGTTGCCTGAACCTGGGAGATTAAATTGATCCTTTGACATTCTTGCGAAAAAGCCATTGTGTTGTGGAAGATTTATGTTGCCAAAAGCCGTTGAGACCATATCAATCATTCGCAAGCCTGGCACCCCAAAATTTGTATGTTTTTTCATGGGATTGTAAGCACTTGATGAGAATGCTGCGGTTTCCCCTTGCAGACTGTATCTGACCGGAGAAAGAGAGCTCATCCCTTGACAATCTGTTTTATAACCCAAGATTAATCGAGAAAGTCCGTTTGCGCTTAACCCGATATTTTGATCGGGCATCCACGGCATTTCAATCGCTGGTGCCCCCACCGTCATTAATTGTTGTTGAAGAATAGCACCTAACGAATTTTTTTGACCATCTAAGGACAATCCGTCATCCATATAGCCGGCGGTATGACCATCGCCAATCGCAATAAATTTTGTGAAATCAGCGGTTCCTGCATCAACCACATGGGTTGGTGCTTTCGGTTTACACGCCAACAAGAAAGGCAATAAAAAAAGGATATATGAATATTGTCTTTTCATTACCAATTATAATTAATACCAATGCCCGGAGCCCAGGCAATGGTGGTAAATGTTCCGCTTAATTGTGTTTCCAAATTTGTATCCGCCCGTGTGATTTTTGTGGCATAAATCGATGCGTCGAGACTAAAACGCTTATTGAATTCATATGAAATCCCTGAGGTAAAATAGGCTCTATTCCCATCTGGAGTTTCCGGGGTTAGATAACCTGTTGGCACTGGAGAAAACCCGAAGCCACCTCCAAATCGAACATTCAAGACCTTGTCTTTTGCCAAGACAGTGTATTGTATACCTCCTCGAAAAGCAAAAATATTCTGGTACATTCTTGGTGATTTGGTGTCTAGAAGCGAACTTGTATTCGTTGCATAATCAAAGGCCAGGGTATCATAAGTATTCCATCCAACATAATTTATATCTGCCACGATATTCCAAGATGCGTTAGGTTTTATATTCAATCCGAGGGTTGTTACTGAAGGTAAAGCCAGGGATGCAGACAATGTTCCGTTTGGAAAATTCGCGGCCAAGCCTTCTGGTACCGTAAAATCAACTTGTCCATCGGATACCGACATGTTTATTCCCGATCGATAAGATAAGCCTGCACTCAAAAACCCTCCCGGGTTGTAATATACGCCGAGGTTGTATCCATATCCCATGGCGGCACCTGAAATTTCAGCCTTTCCAAAGGAGCCATCGTTAAACTGAACAGGCACGTCTTTTTGAAGGTTAACACTTCCTGGAGAAAAAACGAATCCTGCCCCGATACTTATGTTGTCTGTAATTTTAAAAGAGGCCGTTGGCTGAATATGAAATACTTTCATGGAAAGACGTGTAATTGCAAAACGCCCGATCCAACCTGGCTCATATTGCACCGTGCTACCGAAAGGTGTAGTTATAGATAATCCATAGGCCAAGCGATGAAATCGCTTAGACTTTACTAAGGCATATAAATTCAGCGGTGTACCAACCGGATTCTCTGTTCTATAAATTTCATTGGTTGCCGAATCAACATACATTACATTTGCAAAAATTGGCGTTGTTGCAAAGTTCACTTGCGACTTTGAAACGAAGGAAGCCCCTGCGGGATTGAAAAACAAGGTGGAGGCATCTTGTATCAACGCTGAGCCGGCACAACCCATTCCCTGTTGCTTTTGCCCCTGAAAATTCACTTGAAATCCTTGTGCCTTGGCAACAGTTAGCACTGTGCTTATTAATAATAAACCAACATAAACGAATAAACTTCTTTGATGCATTATTTTCAAAGATACACAAAATGTTAAATTAATATTAGGTATCTAGGGCTCTATTCTCGTCTCCCTCAAGAAACTTGGAGAGGTGCCTTCTGTCCTTTTTGCTTGGTTTACCCGTACCTAAGTGCTGATAGGCGCGTTGAGACGCCAAGTAATCTTTAAGTTTTTGCCGCTCCTCCTCTGGTGTAATGTCTTCAATAAATGAAATCACCAAGGGTGCCCCAATTCGTTTATCCGTTAAGGAGAGGATGCGATAGGAAAACCATGCGTTAGATTTTTGTAAAGAAAGAATATCCCCCACCTTAATTTCTTTTGCTGCTTTGGTGTGCACATTATTACAAAGCACTTTCTTTTTTGAAATTAACTCAGTGGCCTGAGAACGTGTTTTAGTAAGGCGAACACACCAAATGAACTTATCGATTCTCAAAGGCATTTTTCACTTTTTTAGTTAGCCCTTGGTAAACAATAGCATATGATTCTGTAATTAATTTAAGAACTAAGGTGATATCTACTTGTAAGGTATCTAATCTAAGGGTAATCCAATGATTTTTGTTCATATGAAACCCTCTTGTTATCCAAGCATAGGACTCCAATAATTCTGGTATCTGATCCGGTTTAGACTTTAGAGTAATCGAATCTTGTGAATCGACATCAATTAACAAGAACATTTTGCCTCCAACTTTAAAGACTAGTGTACGTTGATCAAACGGAAATTCCTCCGTAACATGAGGTAAAGAAAGTGCTGTCGTTCGAATTAAATCGAAGGTCATTTACACATGTACAAATTCAGGACAATCTTTTTGACCGAGCATTCTCAACATTTTTCCATGCGCTTTTAGCGCACTAAAAAACGTTCGATTTGTATGATATGGAAGGTTATACTCTTTCGCTGTATTACGTACGATTTCCGAAATTCCACGATAGTGCACATGGCATATGGTCGGAAATAAATGATGTTCAACCTGAAAATTCAACCCTCCTACTAACCAAGTAAACCATTTGGATTTAACCCCATAATTTGCTGTAGTTAACAACTGATGCACTTTAGCATCCGCTTGTATATCGCCAGAATCGTCTGGTTTTTCGAATGACGCATCTGGAATTACATGGGCAGGTTGAAAAATTAAGGCAAGTATAGTACCTGAAACGAACTGCTTAATTACAAAACCAACCAATACTATGGGCCAAGACACTGGCGCGAAGATTAAAGGAAGTACAAGAAAAATTGAAGCATACACAATTTTACCTAATATAATGCTTATCCAATGGGAAGCAGCTGATTTGCCCTGAGAAGTTACCAATCCTTTTTTACCGTAGCGAATGGCTTGTTTATAATCTTTAGTTGCAAACCACATGATGGTCATTAAGGGATAAAAAAACCATGCATACAAATACTGATATTTGTGCACCGGGCGCCACGCAGTGTGCGGAGAGAATCGCAACAATTTAACGGGGGCGTCTATGTCTTCATCGAATCCTTCTACGTTCGTGAAGGTATGATGCAATACATTGTGTTGAATTTTCCAATTGGTGGGATTTCCCCCAAGCAAATTTAATACGGCACCAACAAATTTATTCACGTTTTGATTTGAGGAATATGCCCCATGATTAGCGTCATGCATTACTGAAAGACCAATTCCGGCCATACCGAGACCCGAAACAAACCACAACAAAAGTGTTAACCAGATACTTTCTGTATAGAATGTAAAAGCAAATGGAACAAAATACAAGGCCAACATAAATAAGGTTTTTAACACCATATTTACATTAGCATGTTTAGATATCTTACGCTGAGAAAAGTAAGCAGATACTCGCTCGTTTAAGGTTTTGTTAAATTCTACATTAACATTCCGAGCGAATTTCGGGGTGGTAAATGATTCTTGCATGGGGTAAAGGTAACCTTAAATATAATACCCTGTATGTATTACTCAGATTTCTTGGCTTGTAATTTAGCATTAATTGTGACCTCATCACTTACCGCATCCGCCGCTCCAATCTGGAATTCTGATCGGACAATTTTAAATACGGCATTAATGGTGAGCGTTTCCCTCTTTAACTCACTTATATTAAAAGGAATACTTATGGCTTTTGAGATTCCCTTGGAAGTCATCGTGCCATGTACAGTGTAGGAATCTGTAACGTTCGTTACCGAATCACCGAAAAAGGTAATGGTTGGAAAGGAAGTGACATCAAAAAAATCAGACGACTTGGCGTGTTTTGTCATTCCTGGAATTTCTAATTCTAAGGAGTTTACGTCAATAACTAAATCAAACCCATTTACCTTATTAGAATCCATGCTTAATGAAACCCTGCCCTTTACGTTAGAGAATTTACCTGAAAAATCTTCAGCTTGTAAATTTACCTCCGACTTGGGCAGGATTAAAAATTGTTTTCCTGAAAGTTGATTTTCAGTAAGAACGGGCTGTGAAAACCCTGAAAAAACAACAGTAAGGGAAATAAGATATAAGAACCGTTTACCCACTAGAATTAGTTTTTAACTACCTCTAGATCAGCTTCCATTTGAATTTCATCTGCAACTACAGCCACTGGCATATCCTTGCCGATTGAAAAATCGGAACGTTTAAACTTCCCTGTAATTTTAAATCCAGCAACATCAACTCCAGCTCGGTTCTTTGCGTTCCCGTTGTGTGTAGCTGTTAGCATTACTTCTTTTGTTACACCATGCATTGACAAATTACCTGTTAGGATATATTTTTTACCTTTCAATTTTTTACACGAGGTAGATTTAAAGGCGATATTTGGGTACTGACTAACGGCAAAGAAATCTTCGGAACGAAGGTGATTATCTCTCGCTTCTAAGCCCGTATTAATGGAGTTTGCTTCGGCAACTAAATCAAAGGTAGCATCAGCAAAATCATTGTCATTTGCCGTAGTAACGTTGCATGATACTTTATCAAAGGCGCCATTCGCGTCAGATATACCCATGTGTGTTACCTTAAACCCCAATCGAGAATGTGCGGCATCAATGCCCCAAGAGGCCGTTGATATGGCGTTAAACGAAAACGCGATAAACGCTGTAAAAAGCACTAAATAAATTGAATTTTTCATATTTTTTTTTCACAAAGATACATTTCCATCACGAAGGAAAGAACTAACCCGTGTTAAGATTTCAATGAAACAACTCGTGAATAATGGTTCGGGTCTTGTTTACATTAAAATTTGGTACGTGTAGCTCTACGTATTGAAGCATGAGGTCTAGCGTAGGTTTAATTGTTGCCTTATCTATCATTTGCTTCTGATTAAGTAGGTCATTAAAGGTCCTTGCGCCAGGATTTAAGGCTGCAATTCCCTTATTCAGAAATATGCCTTCGTGAAGGTCAAAACAATCAGCTGTTTCAATTGGTTCGGGTAAAATGCCAAGCGGTTTCATCCATTGCGCTAAAAATGTACAGGGATACGCATAAATTTCTTGAGAATTCCGAAGTTGTTGAATAAGCGAAACAAGGATATTAAACGCTTCTTCATCTTTCTGTTTGTATGCAGTAGATTGATTAACAACATCACACATAAAATAACGAATGGCTAAATAACGCGGATCGAGATCAGCTGCATCGATGGGGTCAAGGGGTGTTGCATTATTTAAGGTCCCGTGTCCATATTTTGGCGTTATGGTAAATTCCAAATCATATAAACCAAAAGGAATGAATGCCGCTTGTTTTTTTGATGCAAAAGCCACTAAGTCTAAGCGACCAAAATCTTCTGAATAAAAGGAATTTAACTGCGCTTTTGTAGAATGCGGCTTACGGTATATAAAAAATCCTTGGGTAGCATGGTTCACGCTGCAAAGGTAATTATCCTTTGCGAACCGTTACGGTAACATTTGCTTGATTTTGCTCTTGTTTCCACTGATTTAAGGTGTTTTTAAGTTTTCCTTCTTTTGCTGGTTTTTGAGCTTCTGCGGGCGGATGGTTGGACTGAGTCTTGTCTGGTTTAGTATCCTTAAAGTTAATCTTCACAATTTCCTTGGTTTCTACCTTCGGTTTGTATTCTTCTACGGCGGTGTCTTTTTTGAAAACACCAAATTCTGACTTCAATATAGATTTAAGGGTTTCTTTTTCTTGAGCCCACTGTTCTTTAGCTTCTTGTTTGCGGCTAGTTTTATCCCATTCAATAATCGGATTGTCTAAATCACCGTACATTCTTAAAAATATTTTCATTCCCGTCTCGTCATCTATTACCGTCCCAAACTCACTGTCTCTATCTGCACCCAGAAGATCTCTAAAATCAAACTTCATCCGATAGTCAATTTTATTGTCGAATGTGTGCGTTCCGCTTATCTCCATATCCATGGCGGATGATGCGATAAACATGTTTGGAATAGTAATCACTCCATTTCTGATTTGAAGCGTATTTTCAAGTGTAGAAAATGCAATGTCTTTCATTTTCGTTTGAAACTGATCTAAGTTTCTTTTTCCGATTAGCAGTTTTCCAGCATTCGTTTTTAAGCTAGCGGCCACATCGTTTAGGGATTCAACATTTTTGAGGTGGCCATTAAACACCTTCATGTGCGCATTCACTTCCATTTGATTTAAATCAATTCCTCCAATTAAATTAAACGGCGCATAAAAATCTACTTCCATCTGAGCTCTTCCAGAAATTTGATTTGCATGAATTACATCTTGATCAAAATCATTCCATTCTTTGAAAAATGGAGCAAAATAAATGTTGTTCGATTTTAGATTCGTGCTGATTTCTAATCGTTCTGGAGTAAGCTCCTGGAT
>CANHSL010000083.1 GCA_947463385.1 Flavobacteriales bacterium | reverse complement strand
GGAAACATCCGAGATATTAGACCCAAGCACCACAGATTTTTTTGAAAATTTAGCGTGGCAAATCCTTCGAAGAGAAGCCTTGAAAGTATACTTTAGATTGCACTATGCGGGATAATAGGCTGAGTTTAGCCTCAATTCCTTACCTTTGCACACAATTTAATGCATGAGCGATTTACTTTCCAAACTTGAAGCCATCCACTTTCGATTTATAGAAGTCGGAAAAATGATTACCGATCCGGACATCATTTCTGACATGGATCGATTTGTTAAATTAAGTAAGGAATATCGCGAATTGGAAGAACTCGAAAGCTATTACAAACGCTATTCAAATGTCCTATCCAATTTAAGCTCTGGTAAAGCATTACTCGAACAAGAAACCGATCCTGAAATGCGCGAAATGGCCAAAGAAGAGATCGATACCTTAGAGCAAGAACGTCCAGTATTGGAAGAAGAAATCAAAATGATGCTCATTCCAAAAGATCCGGAAGATGACAAAAATGCCATCGTGGAATTACGTGCAGGTACGGGAGGGGATGAGGCTTGTATCTTTGTAGAGGATATTTTCCGAATGTATACCATGTATTTTAAAGAAATGGGTTGGCAAGCGGAAGTAATTAACTCTTCAGAAGGAACAACAAAAGGGTTTAAAGAAATTTCAATTCAAATTACAGGGGCTGGAATTTATGGCGCTATGAAGTTTGAATCTGGCGTTCATCGCGTGCAACGTGTACCTGAAACAGAATCCCAAGGACGTGTACACACCTCCGCAATAACGGTTGCCGTACTTCCAGAAGCGGAAGAAGTAGATTTTAAATTAGATATGAACGATGTTCGTAAAGACACCTTCCGAGCGTCGGGTGCAGGTGGACAGCACATTAATAAAACGGAATCGGCCATTCGGTTAACGCATATTCCTACCGGAGTAGTAGTGGAATGTCAGGATGGGCGCTCTCAACATAAAAACTTAGAGCAAGCAATTTCAGTTTTACGTTCCCGCTTATACCAAGCAGAATTGGATCGAATCCATAATGAGCGTGCAGCGCAACGAAAAACCTTAGTTTCCACCGGAGACCGTTCCGCTAAAATTAGAACCTACAACTATCCGCAAGGGAGAATTACAGACCACCGAATTAATAAAACCATGTATAACCTGGCTTCGTTTATGAATGGAGACATTCAAGAAATGATTGATTCCTTGCGCATGGCGGAGAATGCTGAAAAACTAAAAGGTCAAGAATAATGACACGGAGCGAACTCATAAATCAAATTTTCGCAAAACAATCCTTTCTATGTGTGGGCTTAGATCCAGTCATGGAAAAAATACCAGCCCATTTATTAGAATTCGAAGACCCAATCTTTGAATTTAATAAGCGGATTATTGATGCAACCTCGGAATACGCCGTAGCATATAAACCGAATACCGCCTTTTATGAAGCGTTGGGGGTGAACGGATGGAAAAGCCTAGAGAAAACTATTAATTATATACCGAAAGATTGTTTCATTATTGCCGATGCAAAACGCGGAGATATTGGCAATACGTCAACGGCCTATGCGAAAACGTTTTTTGAAACACTTTCCTGCGATGCCGTTACGGTAGCTCCGTACATGGGAAAAGACAGCGTTCAACCGTTTTTGAAGTTTGATGGCAAGTGGGCCATTGTACTTGGATTAACTTCCAATGAAGGCGCAAGCGATTTTCAGTATGTTACAAACCAAGAAGAACAACCTTTGTACGCCAAAGTCATTTCTACTGTAATGGAGTGGGGTTCACCTGAAAACTTAATGTTTGTTGTGGGTGCCACACGTACCGAGCAATTAGCGGATATCAGACGGATTGCGCCGGAACATTTCTTATTGGTTCCTGGGGTTGGGGCACAAGGAGGCTCCTTAGAGGACGTATTTAATGCAGGCGCAAATTCAGATTGTGGCTTGTTGGTGAATGCCTCACGCTCCATTATTTATGCAGGAACAGGAACGGATTTTGAAGTGGCTACAAAAAAAGAAGCGCTGAACATACAATCCGAAATGGCCTTGTACCTTCAGCGCTTAACGCGATGAAAAATGCGTATATCTTACTTTGAAGCTAAATCGTTTGATTGAATTTCTGTCTTCGTAGACCCGTAAGCATCGCAACCAGCTTTTCTTGAAGCACCACACGATGATAAAATCACAGATGCAACAACAGCCAATAGAATTAAAACATTTACCTTCGTTTTCATAGTTGTGTGTTTTTGTTGTTTGTGTATCCTCTAACGAGTCTTGACGATATAAAGTTACAAAATTTGTGAAAAGGTTGCCCGAATGTTGAAAATTTAATGTTCAATTAAAGCGTTACACGTAGAATGAAGTATGTAGTTATACTGAGTAGCCTGCTTATTTTTTCTGGGATTTTTGCCCAAAAAGTGAGTGTAAGCTATTTATTTACAGTTCCTTCGGACGCTGTTTCTTCTTCGTTCTTCAAAAAAACACATGCCCTCGCTTCACGCCAATTCCTTGCCATGGAATTAATGCAAGCGTCGTTATGCCTAACAGAACTCGGGTATTATACAGCAACCCTCGATGTAGATTCGCTCACTGCAGCGCCGAATATTATGGTTAAGGTATTCCCCGGAGATCAATTTAAAGGGGTTCAACTTACACTTTCCCCGGAGCTTGTCCCTTGGTTTGAACAATACGCGCGTTCGGCATTGCGTGTCGCTGATGCAGTGGTGTTTAAATCCCCGAGCGCTTATGCCTCGGCATTACAACAGGTGATTCGTACCTTTCAAAATAATGGATACCCCTTTGCCGCATACAACTTTGATTCCTTGGGGTATTCCAAGGGCTTGATTTCATTACATGTTTCCTTGACTAAAGGACGTAGATTGCAATGGAAAGAAATTGTAATAAAAGGAGACTCCTCCATTGCCTTGAAACCGATCCAACAAATTATTGGGATCAGATCTGGCGATTTATTTTCAATAGATAAGCTAAAAGAAGTCGATGCACGCATTGAGCAATTGACCTTTATTGATGCGATAAAACCTTCGGATTTTGTGTTTTCGAAGGATGGAATGACCCTTTTTCTGTATTTGAAGGCCTCCAAATCTTCCAATGTTAATGGCGTGTTAGGCTTACAACCGAATCCCGTGAGCCAGAAAATTGGATTAACCGGTGAATTACAGCTGAAACTCAACAATGCCCTGCGTCGAGCGGAACAACTGGATTTCAACTGGCGAAGCATTAAGCCAGCGACCCAACTCCTTAATCTCCGCTTACTCTATCCGTACCTCTTTAATTCCTTGCTCGGAACCGAAGTGAAATTGAACTTATATAAACGGGATTCTACCTTTCTAGAACTGAAATCAACGCTTGGAATACAATACCAAGTGGGTAGTCATTGGCAGCTCAAAGGGATGTTTTCCTATTTCGGGAGTAATCGATTGTATGCGGCTAACAGTAGTTCAGAGTTCTTAAATGTGACCTCCCTGAAAAATTCCATGTACGGACTCGGTGTCAACTATAAGAAATTGGATTATTTACCCAATCCACGAGCAGGACTTGCCTTTCAATTGGATGGATTCATTGGACAGCGGAGCGTGTTGAACGATTCGTCGGGAAAGGTGCTCAATGCCAAAGTTTCCATGAACTTGGAACATTTCATTCCCTTGCATAGGCGGTGGGTTATCCGATATCAGGTATCTTTTGATACTTATTTGGCACCTACCATTTTTTCAAATGAGTGTTATCGATTTGGGGGATTGAATACGCAGCGAGGATTTAACGAAGAACAATTTTTAGCCACCACCAAAAGTGTAAATCAAGTGGAACTGCGCTATTTACTTGACCGAAATTCGGCTGTTTTTGCGTTCTTCGATCAATCCATCTATGAAAATAGAAGCAACAACAGCTACCAAAAAGATACGCCGATGGGCTTTGGGGTTGGAGCGAATATTGGTTCTACCGTCGGTATTTTTTCCTTAGCCTACGCCCTGGGTCTTGAAAAAAATAATCCCTTTGATGCCCGTTCCGGAAAAATCCACTTCGGTTATATTGCCTATTTTTGAGGCATGGACCTCCACGGGAAAGCCCTTTATTTATCCTACGACGGATTAACCGACCCCTTGGGACAAGCTCAAATCTTGCCCTATTTGCTCGGATTGGAACAACAGGGGATGGGCTTCGTTATCATTTCCTTTGAAAAAAAGGAGGCTTTTTTGGCGCACAAACAACACGTATTTAAACAGCTTGAAGGAAGAGATATTCAATGGATCCCACTTTCCTATACCAAGAAACCGGCTGTGTTTTCAACGCTATACGATCTTTGGAGGATGAAACGTGCGGCTAAGAAATCACTAAGCAGCGCTCACACGATTATTCATTGCCGGAGTTACCTTCCTATGTTGGTAGCCATGTCCATTCACCAAGGTCGGAAGGTGATTTTTGATATGCGTGGCCTGTGGGCAGATGAGCGGGTTGATGGGAACTTATGGCCGCAACATAAGCCGCTGTATCGATGGATATATAGGTACTTTCTTCGAAAAGAAAAGGATTTTGTGCAGCAAAGTGATGCCCTGGTTTCCCTCACACACGACGGGATAAAGGCCCTTTCGGAACGGTACGGTTCACATATCCTTGATAATAAATCAACTGTTATTCCCTGTTGTGTTGATTCGGAGTTATTTCAACCCGAGAACCCAATATTGAACCTAAAACGTTCCTTAGGTATACCGGAGGAGAGCAAGGTATTAATTCATGTGGGCTCCGTGGGAACGTGGTATCGCTTGGATCAAGAACTTGTTTTTTTTAACGCCTTATCTGAGCTAGATCCCACGTGGTATTTTTTGATTCTCACTAAAGATACAACCGCAGCTTTATCAATAGTTAATTCAAATCAATCGTTTTCCTCCCGCGTTGTCATTCACAGCGCTCCCCATCATGAGGTGCCTTCATTCCTTAATTTGGCCCAAGCGAGCATTCAATTCATAGAGCCGGCGTTTTCTAAACGCGCCTCGTCACCGGTTAAATTAGGAGAGTCCTTGGCGATGGGAGTACCTGTTATTGCCAATGTAGGCATCGGTGATTCGCAAGCCCTAATCCAAGAGGGTCTCGCCGGGATTTGTATAAACTCCTGGGATGATATACCTTCCGCGGTAGCGGATTTTCAACGCATGCGCTTTGATTCAAATGCCATTCGAGAATATGCCATAAGAACCTTAGGACTTGAGCAGGGCATTGCAGCGTATAAAGAGGTTTACACAAAAATACTTCCCCATGATTAAGGTGGCTATTCTTTGTCCGTATCCAGTGGGTGAAGCCCCTTCACAACGTTTTCGCGTGGAGCAGTATCTCTCGTGGCTGGGTACTCAGCACATTCATACCACTTCGTATCCCTTTTTAAGTTCAAGCGCTTGGGAAATATTTTATCAGTCGAATAAGCCCTTAGCCAAATCATTTCAAATCCTGCTGGGATTCATTCGACGCTTTATGCTCTTGGCAAGGTTGATGTCTGTGGATTTTGTATTCATTCATCGCGAGGCAGCACCGGTGGGACCTCCAATTTTTGAGTGGCTGATCGCAAAGGTGTTAAGAAAACGCATTATATATGATTTTGATGATGCCATTTGGTTGCCAAATTACAGCAAACAACATCGGTTCATTCACCGCTTGAAAGCGTATTGGAAAGTAAAATTCATTATTCGTTGGGCATATCGAGTTTCTGTTGGAAATGAATTTTTAGCTTCATATGCGTTAAGGTATAATACACGTGTGGATGTTATTCCCACGACCATTGACATGGATTATCATGCGTTACATGCGGATCCTTCGCGTTCCACTGCTCCAATCATTGGTTGGACCGGAACGCATACTACCGTGGATTATTTAAAACCAATCGTTCCAGCCTTAGAAAAATTAGCGGCAGTTCATGCCTTTGAATTTGTAGTGATTTCCAATGAACCGCCATCCTTTCCCATTCCAAATTTGCGGTTTGTACGCTGGAATAAATCCACAGAAATTGAAGACTTAAGTCAATTTTCAATTGGGGTTATGCCCCTTGAGGATACGGAATGGGCTAAGGGGAAATGTGGTTTTAAGGCCTTGCAATATATGGCGCTCGGGATTCCTACCATCGCCGCTAATGTGGGGGTGAATTCGTCGATTATAACACATGGTCAAGATGGATTTATCGCCCAAACCACGGAGGATTGGTTTGAATTTATGAATGCCTTACTTTCTGATCCATCGCGTGGAAGAATGCTCGGAGCTAATGCGCAAGCATGCATTCGGGACCGGTTTTCTGTTCAAGCCAATCAAGAAAAATACCGCTCACTTTTTACCCTATGAAATTACTTTTCGCAACACAAAACGAACACAAAGCTGCCGAAATCCGAGCCCTGTTGCCTACGGGATTTGAATTACTGAGTCTTAATGACATTCAGTTCACCCAAGACATTCCGGAAACCGCAGAGACCCTGGAGGGAAATGCCCTGCTCAAAGCAGTTGCAATCTTTGAACACACGGGGATTCCATGCTTTGCCGATGATTCAGGCTTAGAGGTAGCGTTTTTAAACGGTAAACCTGGCGTGCATTCAGCGCGTTTTGCGGGTCCTGATAAAAATGATCGAGCCAACAGCGAAAAATTACTTTCCCTGCTTGAACATACCCCCCATAGAGATGCGCAGTTTCGCACCGTAATTGCCTATGTTGATGGAACCGAACCCCGGTATTTCGAAGGCATAGTTAAAGGCACTATCCTGACTGATTTTAAAGGAGATCAGGGCTTTGGGTATGACCCTATTTTCCAACCCTTCGGATGGAATAAAAGTTTTGCTGAAGTTTCTACCGCTGAAAAAAATAGCATCTCGCATCGTTCGCTAGCCTTTAAGCAGTTTTTAGAGCACCTCCATGCTGTGAATAAAATTTAAGGCTTTTCTTCCCTTTCGCGTTTTTCATCCGAAGTGAATTCTGTACTTTCGTAGAAAGACATTCACCATGCATTTTTCACAAGAATTAGCGGATCGCTTCATGCGATATGCGCGCATCGATACGGAAGCAGATCCAAACTCAAGCAGTTTCCCTTCCTCCGAAAAACAAAAAGACTTAGGCCGCTTACTGACCCAAGAATTGTTAGAAATGGGGGCATCCGACGTTGAAATGGACCCGTGGGGCTATGTGTTTGCAACCATTCCGTCAAATTCCTCAAATCAAAATCTACCAACCATTTGTTTCTGTTCACACATGGATACCGCACCAGATTGCAGCGGAAAAAATGTAAAACCAATCCTTCATCGCGCTTGGAATGGGTCGCCAATCACCTTGCCAGATGATACGACTCAAATAATTACGGTAGAAAATCAACCCTATTTAAACGGGAAAATCGGCCAAGATATAATTACCGCTTCCGGCTTAACCTTGTTGGGTGCTGATGATAAAGCAGGCGTTACCATCATTATGGAACTTGCAAAACATCTGTTGACACATCCGGACATTCCACACGGTAAAATTCGTATTCTATTTACACCGGATGAGGAAGTTGGCCGTGGCGTAGAACATTTGGACATGGATAAACTCGGTGCAGATTATGGCTATACGCTGGATGGGGGTCCCTTGGGTGAAGTGGAAGATGAAACATTTTCTGCCGATGCCATGACCTTTACCTTTACTGGCGTAAGTGCACACCCAGGATACGCTAAAGGTAAAATGCAACACGCCATTAAAATGGCCAGTGATTTCGTTGCGGCCTTGCCAAGCGATCGATGGTCTCCTGAAACCACAAGCCACCGCGAAGGATTTGTTCATCCCACATCCATTTCGGGAAGCCTCGAGTCCGCTACTGTATCTTTTATTTTAAGGGATCACATTACGGCTAAACTCACGGAATATGCAGACCAATTAGTGGCCATAGCGAATGAGGTACTTTCCAACTATCCTGGCGCGCGTATGGCGCATGAGCGTGTGGAACAATACCGAAATATGAAAGAAATATTAACCGATTGTCCATTTGTAACTGACTATGCCGTTGAAGCCATGGAAAAGTCTGGAATCACCCCAAAACGTTCTATTATCCGTGGTGGTACAGATGGTTCGCGCTTATCCTTTATGGGCTTACCTTGTCCGAATATATTTACAGGTGAAATGGCCATTCATTCTCGACAAGAATATGTAGTAGTTCAGGATATGCAAGCCGCAGTGAATACCTTAATTGAGTTGGTTCAACGTTGGGAAAAACATAGCTAATGGATTTTAAAGCCTTACAAAAGAAAATTAAAGCCAAGGAATTTGAGCCAATCTATGTACTGCATGGAGATGAATCCTTTTACATTGATAAATTGGTGGACTTGTTTGAAGATACGGCCCTTGAACCCCATGAACGTGATTTTAACCAACAAGTAATTTATGGAAAAGAGGCTGATTTATTAAGTTTACTTGGTGTACTCAAGCAATATCCCATGATGGCCGAACGCCGACTGGTTATTTTAAAAGAAGCGCAGGAATTCAAGCAATTGTTAGAATTAGAAAGCTACCTAAACGAACCTGTTCCAAGTACGGTTTTTGTCATTGCACATAAATATAAATCCGTTGACTCGCGGACTAAATTCGCGAAACTTGCGCAGCAAAAAGGGGTGGTTTTTAAGGCCGAAAAAATTAGGGATTATCAGCTACCCGAATGGATTACTTCCCTTTTAAGTTCAAAAGGTTTTACGCATACATCGAAAGTCCCGCATATTCTTGCCGAGTCCATAGGGAATGATTTATCAAGAATCTCCAATGAGATCGATAAATTAGCGATTGTACTGCCTGAAGGTCAAAAAATTGATGAGGCCCTTGTTGAAAAGCACATTGGGATTTCTAAGGAGTACAATATTTTTGAATTAAATAATGCCGTTGGAGCAAGGGATATGGTTAAAGCCCTTAAAATTGTTAAGTACTTCGAGGCGAATCCGAAGGCTGGTGAATTGGTTCCGGTAATTGGGATTCTGTTTAAGTTTTTCTCCCAGTTGATGCGCATTCATTTCATTCAAGATAAAAGCAGAGAAGGAATCGCAAAGGCAATCAATGTGCATGCCTTCGTTGCCGGTGAACTCATGAATAGCAGGAACCATTATAATCCCAAAAAAGTCGCTGAAAATATTGAGCTGCTGTATCAATATGATTTAAAATCTAAAGGAGTGGGCAGTACGAGCGAGGTAAGTGATACCCTACTGCGAGAGTTGGTTATTCAATTAATTGCCTAAGATGTTTTACGTACCCAATCTTTTACCTTCTGCAGAAACCGTTTTACTAACCGAAGAAGAATCTTCGCATTGCATTCGTGTGTTGAGAAAACAACCGGGTGATGAAATTCAGGTTTTGGATGGGAAAGGTGGGCTATATACTGCAGCCATACTCGACGCGCATCCTAAAAAATGCACAGCCAAGGTGTTTAATTATTGCTTTGAGGAACCTACCGTTTCGGTTCATTTGGCGGTTGCACCCACAAAGAATATGGACCGTATAGAATGGCTGGTAGAAAAAGGAACCGAATTGGGATGCACCCAGTTTACATTTATTTTAACCAAACGTTCAGAGCGCACCAAGGTGAATATGGAGCGCATTCATAAAATTGCGGTATCGGCCATGAAACAATCCAAAAGGGTGTATTTACCTATTCTGGATGCACCGATGCCCTTGAACGAATTTTTAACGAAACATCCGGGGGGCTGGGTAGCACATTGTGATGATGCCTTGCCTCGTGATCAAGTTGATGCGAGTGGGCCCCTTCGAATGCTGATTGGTCCAGAAGGAGATTTTACACCGGATGAGGTTAAAGCGACCTTGAAGGCAAGCTATCGACCCGTTACCTTGGGAGACGCGAGGTTACGGACCGAAACAGCGGCGTTGAAATCGATAATTATCCTTGAGGGTTTAGCGGCACGTGGGTGATG
>CANHSL010000082.1 GCA_947463385.1 Flavobacteriales bacterium | reverse complement strand
ACAAATAATTAGCTGATTTATTAACACTTTTTTACGTTTTGTTTAATTTATTTTAGCAAATGTTAAACACTTTTGTTTAACTTTATATCGAAATAATTAAACAATATGTCAACAATAGAATTCAACGAAGCCTTAATTGATCTGCAGGGGAACCTCTTTTCATTCGCATTAAACTTCACAAAGAATCGTGAAGACGCACGTGATTTAACGCAAGAAACCTTACTTAAGGCGATAAACTATCGTTCATATTACACGCCAAACACAAATTTTAAAGCGTGGGTATTTACCATTATGAGAAATATTTTCATAAACCAATACCGACGGAATGCAAAAACGCGAATGATTTTCGATCACTCGGAAGATTCGTACTTGGTAACGAACCACAAATCAAGCATGGGTTCTCCAACAGAGCGTATTGCTACGAAAGAAATAACTCAAAAAATAGAAGATTTAACCGACGAATTGAGGACACCGTTCAAAATGCATTTCGAAGGATATAAATACAAAGAAATCGCAGATTCGATGAAATTACCAATAGGCACGATAAAAAGTCGTATCTTCATCGCAAGAAAGCGGCTAATGGACCAGTTGCCAGATTACCAATATTTAGACAACTAATTCATGAAGAAAAAAGCCACCATTTTAGGAGCAGGAATTTCCGGATTATCTGCCGCTTCATTTCTTGCTAAATCAGGGTGGGACGTTACCATTTTAGAAAAAAATCCAACCATTGGTGGTCGTGCTCGACAGTTTTCTCATGAAGGTTTCACATTCGATATGGGTCCAAGTTGGTATTGGATGCCCGACGTATTTGAGCAATTCTATCAAAAATTCGGGTACACCACCGCAGATTTTTATGAATTAAAACGCCTAGACCCTTCGTACCGCGTATATTGGGCAGACCAAAGTTTTTCAGACATCCCTGCAACCATGGGTGAATTAGAAGCAATGTTTGAATCCTTAGAGCCTGGAAGTTCATTAAAATTACGTGAGTTCCTAAAAGATGCTAAATATAAATATGAGGTGGGCATGAAGGATTTGGTATACAAACCTTCGATGAAAATAACAGAGTTCATGGATTTTCGGCTTTTGAAAGGCTTGTTATCTATGGATTTAACAAACTCCTTTTCTTCTTATATCAACCGATTTTTCACGCATCCGAAACTAAGATCACTCTTAGAATTTCCCGTATTATTTTTAGGTGCCATGCCCAAAGATACACCGGCCTTGTATTCACTCATGAATTATGCGGACATGGAGTTAGGGACATGGTATCCCATGGGAGGAATGTACAAGTTTATTGAAGCTTTTGAGAAAATCGCGAAAGAACAAGGGGTTAAAATTGTTACAGAAGCTCAAATCACGAGCTTAGAAAAAGCTAACGGTGAGGTTCGTGCTGCCATCGATATTCATGGCAATCGCTACGAATCCGATGTATTTATTTCTTCTGCTGATTATCAACACACCGAAAAAGCGTTGTTGAACGGATCCGCTAACTATTCAGATGCATACTGGGACAAACGCGTGATGGCACCGTCTGCCCTTCTCTATTACGTAGGAATCAATAAGCGTGTATCCAACATTCAGCATCACAACTTATTTTTTGATGAATCCCTTGAGGAACACGGTAAAGAAATTTATAAAAATCCGAAATGGCCAAGCGCGCCCCTATTCTATCTGAGCGCACCTTCCTTAACGGATCCTTCAGTTGCACCTGATGGATGTGAGAATCTCTTCTTTTTAATTCCAATTGCTCCAAACTTAGCGGACGACGAAGAAACAAGGGAGTATTATTTCAATATCCTTCTGGAGCGTCTGAAAAAACTGACAGGAAACGACATTAAAGATAACATCGTGTATAAACGAAGTTTTTCGATTTCCAACTTCAAAGAAGACTACCATGCGTTTAAAGGAAATGCATACGGTTTAGCTAACACCCTCAAGCAGACCGCTATTTTTAAACCGCAAATTAAAAATAAAAACCTACGCAACTTTTACTATACCGGTCAACTTACGGTTCCGGGTCCGGGCGTACCGCCATCCATTATTTCAGGAGAAGTGGTCGCTACCTATATCAACCAACACGCCAAGAAATGAAACAAGTATTTGATAACATAAGCCATGAAATGAGTACGCTTACTACAAAGCGTTACAGCACCTCGTTTTCATTAGGCATAAAAATGCTTCATGCAGAAATTCAGCAACCGATATATTCCGTTTACGGATTTGTTCGTTTTGCGGATGAAATCGTTGATTCTTTTCACGGGTTTGACAAAGAATGGTTATTGGAAGATTTTAGAAAGCAAACTTATCAATCAATCACCGACGGCATATCGTTAAATCCGATACTCAACAGCTTTCAATGGGTTGTAAATAAATATAATATTCCATTAGAGTTAATTGAAACATTTTTAGAATCGATGAAAATGGACCTGAACAAACAGGCCTATGATGAAGAACAATACAAAAAGTATATTCTAGGTTCAGCTGAAGTGGTTGGACTGATGTGCTTGAAAATTTTTGTAGACGGTGACGAAGCGGAATACCTACGACTAAAACCAGCGGCTATGAAACTGGGGTCGGCATTCCAAAAAATTAATTTCTTACGGGATTTAAATGCAGATTATAAACATTTAGGCCGCGTTTACTTTCCAGGAATTGATATGAATGAATTCAACGCCACGGTAAAGCACGACATTGAACGCGACATTGAAGCGGATTTCCATGCCGGATATTTAGGTATCCTTGAATTGCCAAAAAAAGCCCGCTTTGGAGTTTATTTAGCCTACATCTACTACTACAAGCTCTTCAAGAAAATTAAAAACACCCCGGCCAAGGTAATTTTAAACGAACGAGTGCGTATTCCAAACAATCGCAAAGTAGGTTTATTACTCGCTTCATATGTTCGTCATAATTTAAACATGTTATGATTCAAGAGGTTATTCTTGTAAACAAAAACGATGAGGAAATTGGGACCATGGAAAAGATGGAGGCCCATGTGCAGGGTATGTTGCATCGCGCTTTTTCGGTGTTAATATTTAATTCCAACGGACAATTACTCATTCATCGCCGCGCCTTCGGAAAATATCATTCAGAGGGTTTATGGACAAATACCTGTTGCAGTCACCCCCTTCCTGGAGAAACAATTGTAGAAGCCGCCAATCGCAGGTTAGTGGAAGAAATGGGCATGAAAGCCTCTCTGTCACCCTTATTCAGCTTTATTTATCGCGCAGAACTTGAAAACAACTTGGTTGAACATGAATTAGACCATGTGCTTATTGGGTTCACCGATGAACAGCCAATGGTAAATCCTGATGAAGTTTGTGACTACAAATGGATTTCTATGCATGAAATTGAAGATGACATCGAAAAAAACGAATTACACTATACCGCTTGGTTTAAAAAAATCATTTTAGAATACAAATCAGCCTTTGAAGACCTATTAACCCTATGAAAATCGTTCGTCGTGCCACCTTCAATTCCGCCCATCGCTTATACAGAAAAGACTGGGATCACGAAAAAAACAATGAAGTATTTGGCTTATGTAATAATGTGAATTTTCATGGACACAATTACGTATTGGAAGTAGGCATTGATGGTAAAATCAATCCCGAAACAGGATACATCATTGATGTGAAAATCTTGAAGGAAATTATAGCGAGAGAAGTCACGGATCGCTACGACCACAAGAACTTAAACCTCGATTGCCCTGATTTTTTTGAGCTAAACCCAACGGTAGAAAATATAGCCCTTATCTGTTACAATCGCTTATTACCTCATTTAACCTCTTACGGAAAACTCTCTATCAAGCTTTTTGAAACCGAAAAGAATTGGGTAGAGTATGATGGGGAGTAACAGTGTTAGTAAGGATTTAAAATCCTTACTAACACTGTTACCCGGGATTTAAAATCGTTGCAGATACCCGGGATTTCAAATCATTGCAGATACCCGGGATTTCAAATCCCGGGTATCTGCACAACCCGAACCAACACCGATTTCCCACCCGCATAATCCACGGCAGACGAACACTCCCATTCCTCTGGCCGATCAACATACCCAGCCTTTACTGGATTGTTGTGAATGTAATTCAACTTCTGGCGATAAAACGCTGGAGAATACAATTCAATAGCGTGATTTCCATCTTTCCAAACCTTCTTCGAAATAGACTTGCAATGGAACTCACCACATGCCTTAAAATAAGAAACACAGTATTTTGACCAATCATCGGATTTCGTCAACATGGCTGCCGAAATTTTACGTGAGGTGTAACGCTTAAAATTCCGCATAATATCCATCAATAAATAGGGCTCCTCTGTGTTCGCAATCAGGTGAATATGATTATTCATTATGCAATACCCATAAATAACCAGCTTTCGTTCTAGAATTGCAAAATTTAAAGCATCAATTAGGATTTGACGAATCGATGCATCCGTAAAAATTGGAAGCCATTCCACTACTGTCGCCGTCATGTAATACGTAGTGTGTTCTTTCTTAATGGTATGTTTACGGCCTTTAAATAGATTCATTTTTTTCTTGTTGAGGTGTATAGCCAGGATAAGATATCCTGGCTATACACAGTAACGCTAAGAACATATTCTTTAGTTTCTTGTTGTAAATTTCATGAGTAAAGCAATCTTTTGGCACCGGCGTGATCTACGGATAGAGGACAACGCAGGATTATTTAAAGCGTGTCAAACCGCAGCGCAGGTGCAACCCATTTTCATTTTTGATACGGAAATTTTAAATGAATTGGAACGAAACGATGCGCGTGTCGAATTCATACATAACACGCTTCAAGAACTCGCAAAAGCCTATGCCAAATTTGGTATTTTCTTACGTGTCGAAATGGGAAATCCAATTGATGTGATTCCTACCTTGGCAAAAGCATTAGGGGTTGATCACGTATTTACCAACAGAGATTATGAACCCTATGCCCTACAGCGCGACAAAACCATATTTGAAAAGTTAACGGAGCAAGATATTGAATTTATTGGCGCCAAAGACCATGTGATTTTTGAAAAGCATGAGGTCATGAAAGGCGATGGCACACCCTACACTGTATTTACCCCATATTCAAGAAAATGGAAAGAGCGATTGAGCCAGGAACCTATTGTTACTTACGACACTACAGGTGCTCTGGGAAGTGTTCAGGGCATTGATACCGCTCCAAAAATCCCGAGCCTTGCCGCGCTAGGATTTGAGAACTCTGGTCTTGATTTTCCTGCAAACCATGTGGAAGACCTTCTCATCCAAAAATACAGCGATCAGCGTAATTTCCCAGCCAAACCAGGAACCTCGAAACTCGGAGTGCATCTGCGATTTGGGACCATCAGCATTCGTAAGATTGCCCTGCAAGCGCTCCCCTTGAATGAAACCTTTTTAAACGAACTCATTTGGCGCGAATTCTACCAAATGATTATCTACCATTTTCCTTATACCGTAACGGGCGCTTTCCGTCCAGCCTATGACGCCATCGTTTGGGAAGAAAACCCCGAACATTTCAAACGCTGGTGTGAAGGCACCACGGGATACCCGCTGGTGGATGCCGGCATGCGTGAATTGAATGCTACCGGGTTCATGCATAACCGCGTTCGCATGGTAACCGCCAGCTTTTTAACCAAGCATTTACTCATCGATTGGCGCTTAGGCGAAGCCTATTTCGCTAAAAAGCTATTAGATTTTGAATTGGCAAGCAACATTGGCGGTTGGCAATGGGCTGCTGGAGGAGGTTGCGATGCCGCGCCGTATTTTAGGGTGTTTAATCCTACCGCGCAGCAAGAGAAATTCGATCCGAAATTTGAATACATAAAACGTTGGGTTCCCGAATATGGCACTTCAGCATACCCGAAACCTATTATAGAACATACCTTTGCACGCAACCGCGTACTGGACCGATTTAAAACCGCACTAAATAAAACCACATGATTAATATTGGCGACAAAATCCCTGCATTCACCTTACAAAACCAAGACGGAACCCCTGTGGACATCATGGAGTTTATTGGACAAAAAACCGTGGTCTTGTATTTCTACCCCAAAGACGACACGCCCGGATGTACCAAAGAAGCCTGTAGCTTCAGGGACCAATACACGGTATTTCAAGACCTAGGCTGCGAAGTGATCGGCATATCCTCGGATGCACCAAAAGCCCATAAGGAATTTGCGATTAAATACAAGTTGCCTTTTCCACTCTTAGCCGACGAGAAAAAAGAAGTAAGAACCTTATTTGGCGTACCGAAATCTCTATTTGGCTTGCTACCAGGTCGCGTTACCTATATCATCGATAAAACCGGAGTAGTTCGCGGGATATTTAATTCCCAGCTCAACGCTACCCAGCATATTGAGGAGGCCTTGAAGGTGGTGAGGGGGTTGTAGGATTTCTGTTCGCTTACCTCGATACAATTCCGCCAATAGGCGGAATCACTCGGCCAGCTTAATTTCACCCTCCTCTGTCCTCCCTCTGCGCCTTCGCTAAAGCTTTAGCGCAAGCGAAAGGGAGGAAGTGTTTCCCTCCTTGAGGAGGGATTAAGGTCTGATGACTCTGACGAGTTTCAGACTCCGTCAGAGGAGGTGACTTAAAATTCGACTGACATTAATCCACTCCTCCGGCTCCACTGATGCAAAAACTCTTACTTACTTTTTCCAAGTGCGGTCCCTGAGTGTCCGAAGGACGTATCGAAGGGCCGCACAAAACACAACAAGATATTCGACCCCGCTGGGGTCGCTCAATTATTACATTACTTAAACAACTATTTACGATTCCGATGGAATCGATGTAGGTATACCCTCTGACGGAGTCTTACTCATAAATGTCATCCCCCTCAGTCCCCCTTCGCAAGGGGGAAGTGGAAAGAAAATAAATAAATATAATTTCCCCCTTTGAAGGGGGACAAAGGGGGATGATCGATTGATGAAGTATCAATAAAACCACTCCTCCATCTCAACAACCCGATCCACGGTTTTAATTGACGAGGCTTTAAAGATGTTTCGGGGAAATTAAAGATTAGATTTATCCCTATGATGATTCAATAATCTATACCACTCTTCATTTTTATCATGCAGTTCCCTCCTGATTTCGTCCATGTTTGATTCGGTTTCGGCGTTCTGTTTGGCGTTTTCAACCAATTGTTCAATGCTTTCTTGAATTTTAATTGATGTTCGAACTTGCCAAACTTTAACGAATGTCTCCCAAAAACCCATTAACCATTGTTCTTTTGATAGGCTGTTAATGTAGCTTCAACACTGGCAACGAATTCCGCAACATTCCCACTTTTTACACCTGTTTTATCAAATTTAAAATCTCTATTACCACCACTCATCATAATTCGAACTGCAGACAGTAGTTTTGGTGGAATCTCATTTCTTTTTAGGGCTAAATATCCAACATATATCAAAACACCACCTATTAAAAAAAAGAAAGCGCCTGCGCCAACGGATAATTTAAATAATACAAATGCCAGAATAAGAACAAAAACCCCAATTATTACCCATCCCATTGCGGTAAACCTTTTTTGCTTCCAAAAGTTTAACTCAGCATTAAAATCATCCACTAAATCGACTACACCTATTCCATTAACTGAACGAAGTGCAAATGCTTCATTTGAAACAGCAGTATTTATGAATAATTTATCCTCTGTTAGTTTAATATCTAAATTGTCCGCGCTTAAATAAGTTATTGTATTTTCCATGATGTTTTATTTAATGTAAATTTATTGTGTACTAGTACATTTGACGTACCATCCAGTAATCATAAGTTCTCCATTCTCCGGTACTAAAATCTGATTCCGATAAATCAGCGACGCATATTGCATTTGCACCGAATTCCTTTCCAATTCGACTACATTCAGTTCCTGGATAAGAATAAAGTAATTGACAACGGTATTTATTCATTTTTTGATTAAAGTAAACATAAACATGAATCTTTTCTGCTGTTTCCTTAGAACTCGCAATATTGCATTCTTTAAATTCCCAATTACTTTCTTTGTCATCCCATGAATCAGCATAAGAGGGCACATCAACATCTGGTCTAGAACATCCACATTCTTTGCCGCCACCAAAAAAACCAATAAGAGCTCCAATAATAATACAAGCAATAAAAATCCAAAACTTTTGGTTTGGATTTAATGCATTCCACCAATTTTTCATAATCTAACTTTTTTCATTAATTCATCGGATCATCAGCGTAACAACCCATATCACAATATTTTCTTCCAAATGCCTCGTATGGTGATCCTGTAATTTCCGAACCACAAGTATGACAGTAATCGTAAGTTTTTTGTGTTTCTGAACCTTGAGTATAATCTTCCTGCTCCATGGTGTTTTCTGGTGTTTCTGGTGTTTCAATTACCTCATTGTTCTCATTACACCCAGTAATAGAAAGCGCTACTGGAATCGCTAGTAGTAATAATAATTTTTTCATAATGTTTTGTATTTTCAAAGCAAACATAAGTAAAGTATTTATATTTTCAACCATTTTTGTTTATTTTTTCAAACGTTTATGATGGGTATGATTCCACAAGAAATGAGGAATTTCGCCGTATGGAGGACTTGCACATTGGAAATAAAATCAAGAGCGTATTAGAATCCAGAGGTCTTTCGGTTACCGAATTTGCTAAGCGCATTAATAAATCAAGGGAAAATATTTATTCCATTTTTACACGTAAAACCATTGACACCGGTTTATTACAGCGCATTTCAAATGTGCTGGAATACGACTTTTTTATGCATCTAAGTACAACATATTATACCCTCGAAGAGGAAATTCAACTCTTAAAAGAAGAGAATAAACTGTTGAAGGATTATAATAAATTGCTGAAGAAGGCTAAGAAATGAATTTATTCTCTGGGTGCGGTCCCTGAGTGTCCGAAGGACGTATCGAAGGGCGCACCCTAGTGATTACAATACTGAAAACCCATTCTTTACGTTTTCAAGGGCATTCAACCAAAACCTATGAAAAACGAGATAATCATTTAGCACCCCGATAACCTTACTGAGCGGATTGAAGTGAAGATCGATGAAGAAAATGAGACATTTTGGTTAACTCAAGAGCAAATAGGTCAATTATTTGAACGGAATCGAACGGTAATTTCAAAACACCTAAAAAATATATTCAGTAAACAGGAATTGGATGAAGAATTGGTTAGTGCATTTTTTGCACATACCACTGCACATGGTGCCATTAAAGGGAAAAGCCAGATAAAGATGGTTAAATATTATAACCTCGATGCGATTCTCTCGGTAGGTTATCGTGTTAACTCCAGACGAGGTACACAATTCAGACAATGGGCCACCCAACGGCTTAAAGATTACCTACTCAAAGGATACTCCATTAACAACCGAATAAACCGCGTCGAATATCACCTCGATGATTTAACGAAAAAAGTGAATCAAATAGACCTTCAAATAAACACAAAACTGATTCCAACACAAGGTGTTTATATGGACGGCCAAGTCTTCGATGCCTATGAACTCACCTCTCGGATCATTCGTTCCGCTAAACAGCGCATCGTGTTAATCGATAACTACATCGATGAACAAACCTTTACTCAATTATCGAAAAAACAGCCTGATGTTCGGGTTTCAATCCTCAACAAAACGTCCATCACAGGTGAAAACTATGCCAGCAAACAATTAGCATTGGACTTAAAAAAAGCCAACGAACAACTCGGTAACTTCGAAGTAATTCCATTTCACAAAAGTCATGACCGATTTTTAATCATTGACCATTCCGAAGTCTATCACCTTGGAGCTTCGCTTAAAGACCTCGGAAAAAAATGGTTTGCCTTTACAAAGCTTAATGCAGATTCCATTAAAGAATTGCTTCGCGAAGTGAATGTGCTGGTTTCAAGCCATAAGAGCTCCTAAAAGCTAAGTTTCAAAAATTGACTTGAAATCCATAACGAGGTTTCATGTTTCCTAGGTGCGGTCCCTGAGTGTCCGAAGGACGTATCGAAGGGCCGCACCCGGAACTTTAATTACCCATTCAATACCCCTCTCGAGATTACAATTTTTTGAACCTCTGAGGTTCCTTCGTAAATCTGGGTGATTTTTGCATCGCGCATTAAGCGCTCCACGTGATATTCTTTTACAAATCCGTAACCGCCATGGATTTGAACCGCTTCAACGGTTTGTTCCATCGCTACTTTAGATGCATACAATTTGGCCATGGCACTGGATTGGTCGTAATTTCTTCCTTGGTCTTTATCTACCGCAGATTT
>CANHSL010000081.1 GCA_947463385.1 Flavobacteriales bacterium | reverse complement strand
CGGGATAAATTGTATTTTTACGACTAAATTTTCCAAATGAAACAGCTCTTCGGACTTCTATTCGCCGTATTCGTACTCTTTAGTAATGGATTCTCGCAACAACTAGGCACATATTCTAGGGTTAAAATTAATTCAGACGACCAAGGCTTACAATTCCTTTCTAGTCAAGGGGTTACCATTGATCACGGGGTTCATAAAGAAGGATTATATTTTATCTCTGATTTTTCACATTCGGAAATAGAAATTATGCAAGCGAATAATTTCAATATTGAAATTTTAATTCCGGATGTTGTTTCGTATTACGAGCAAATTTTAGCGGAACCTGCAACAAGCACAAGCAATCATAATGCAAGCTGTGCGGGTGCGGGTGCAAGTGGAACGAATCCCTATATTAATCCCGCAACACCAAGTCATTTCAACCTTGGTACCATGGGGGGGTATTTAAAATACAGTGAAATGTTGGCTGAATTAGATGAAATGGCTGCTACCTATCCGTCGTTAATTTCGGTTAAAGCTCCAATTTCCAATTTTTTAACGCATCAAAATAGACCCTTGTACTATGTGAGAATTTCGGACAATCCAACGGTAGATGAGGGAGAACCTAAAGTGCTGTATACGGCAATTCACCATGCCCGTGAACCGATGGCTTTGATGGAAACTATTTTTTACATGTGGTATTTATTGGAGAATTACGGAACCAATGATGAGGTTACTTACTTGGTAAATCACCTACAGTTGTATTTTGTGCCGTGCATTAATCCGGATGGGTATGTGTACAATGAAACCACCAATCCAAACGGTGGTGGCATGTGGCGAAAAAATCGCCGAAATAATGGTGGTGGGGTCTATGGCGTGGACCTCAATCGTAATTATTCCTATGGATGGGGAACCACTGGAACGAGCAATAATGCAAGTAATGATACCTATTGTGGACCATCAGCGTTCTCAGAACCTGAAACTCAAGCCATGCGTTGGTTGGTTCAGAACAATCATTTTATAACCGCATTCAATGCGCATACCTATGCCGAAGAAATTCTCTTTCCGATTGGAACTACCACGGCAGAGTTTGCTCCGCACCACAATTGGTTTCAAGATGAAGGAAATCGTCAAGTACAGTATAATGGTTACACGGCCAAGAAAAGTAGCGCATTGTATCCTGCATCGGGAGATTCAGATGATTATATGTACAAAGTGGATATTGGTGTGGGACAGAAAGACACCATATTTGCGCATACGCCAGAGGTAGGAACAGCCTTTTGGCAGCCATCAAATCAAATCATTCCTACGAGTGCCGAAATGCTTTTTCCAAACTTAGTGTTAGCACATTTGGCGCGCGTTTATGCGATAAGCTCGGATACGGATCCAAACATGATTGCCACAATCAATGGAAATTTTAACCACAGCATAAAGCGCTTGGGGAGAGAATCAGGACCCGTTACGGTGTCTATTACACCGATTCAGAACATCGCGAGTGTTGGGAATTCAGTGACTTACACCCTGGCGCAGCAACAAACTTCAACGGGAGCAATTAGTTATTCGTTAAATCCAAGCATTCAATTTGGTGATCAAATAATTTATGTCCTAGAAACCAATAACGGCCTATGGATTAAAAGAGATACCATCTATAAAACGTTTGGGGCCTTGACTTCCCAAGTGGTAGAAAATGCGACTTCTACTGCAAATTGGACCGGAAACTGGAGCACAACATCTTCAACTTATGTTTCTCCAACAAAGTCGTTTACTGATTCTCCTACGGGTAATTACAGCAACAATGCCAATAGAACGTATACCTATGTGCCAGCCGTAGATTTAACCAACGCATCCAGTGCGATGGTTCGGTTTTATGCCAAGTGGAATCTTGAAGCCGATTATGATTACGTTCAGTTTTTGGTTTCTACCGATAATGGTACTACATGGATTCCTCAGTGTGGTAATTATACCGTAACTGGAACAAATGCGAACGGAAGCGTTCAACCGAATAATCAACCCGTATATGAAGGGGTACAAAGTGCTTGGGTATTGGAAGAAATCAACCTGAGTGATTATTTAGGTCAAGTTATTAAATTTAGGTTTAAATTGGGTTCAGATGGTGGAACTGTAGCGGACGGGTACTATTTCGACGATTTTGAAGTCCTCTATAATTTAAATGCACCACCGGTTACGCCAATCGCTTCATTTAGTACTTCAGCAAACGCCATATGTACGGGTGAAACAGTAGCATTTACAGATGCATCTTCCAATAATCCTAACGCATGGGCATGGGATTTTGGCGATGGTTCAAATGCTTCAGTTGAAAATCCAACACATGCATATGTTAATGCCGGATCATACATCATTTCACTAACCGCATCGAATGCGGCGGGATCGGCTTCATTTACGGATACCATTGTAGTTTTGACCACTCCAACGGTATCGCTCAGTGCTTCTAACAATGTAGTTTGTTTAACGGATGGGGTAGTAGATTTTATCGTTAATCCAGCGAATGCTCAACTTACAGGAACTGGCGTGAGCAATGGCGTATTTGATCCAACGGTTGCGGGCGTGGGTAGTTTTGTTATTACTGCTTCAATCACAGATCCAAACGGATGTGTTGGTACGGATACGCTAAGCATTCAAGTTGATGCTTGCGCGAACCTATTAAGTCAAAATTTAAGTAATGTGTTGATCTATCCCAATCCTACCAATGGTGAGGTAATGATTACAGGAATAAGCGCGGGTTCTACAATTCAGTTGTTGGATTGTTCTGGAAAATTACTTCATGAAGTTAAGGTGCAAAGCACCTCGATGACCTTGGATTTAAGTACCTTCAGTACGGGGATTTATATGGTGAATTGTACCCTAGCTTCAGGAAGTGTTCGGCAATTACTTATTAAAGAATAGTAAGCTGCCGATTAGTTGTTATTGTAGCTCCGACGGGAATCGAACCCATATCTAAAGTTTAGGAAACTTCTATTCTATCCATTGAACTACGGAGCCAATAAAACAATACCCCATTGAATGCTGACGATTAATGTCAGTACCATGACAGGCATCGCCTCGTCATTGCTACGGAGCCAAAGTGGCACCAAAGGTATAAAAACATTAGTTAAAAGGACCCTGAAGTATGCGTCCGTGTCACTTTGTCACATTGGACATTATACTTTTTTTAAGGATAAAGCATCTTTTTGTTTTATTTCACGTTTATCGTTACATTTGATACCATAAAATTTATAGGATGAGAATTTTTTCTATTTCACTTGCCTTGTTGGCACTTATCACCGGAGTTAGTTCATGCATTGAACACGAGGTAGTTCCGCCACCAACAAACACCGTTAATTTAGATTGTAACTTTACAGGGTATGTAAGCGGTACTCAAGTAGAGTTTACTCAAAACATAGCAAATTATCTGGGCTATACAACTTCAGAAACCTTTGTTCAACCATCCCCTTTGCCTTCACGTAGAGTTTATCAATTTGAAATGACCTCTCCATCCAACCCGGTAAGCATCCGCATTAAATTAGGTGCCTTGAACTGGGATTTAGCAGCTAACACAGAACCGAGTTTAACGATGTTCAATGATTTTCAAATGAATGCATCAACCACCGCACCTTCCTATTCAAATGCAGGTATCGCTGGTTTTGAGGTTACGTACACGGATAATACTTCCCGAGTTTGGTTGTCAAAGGAAAACAATCCGGTTCCTCAATCGGTTACATTTACAAACATTAAGCAGCAATCTGATGGTTCAGGAGATTACTCGTTTTTCGATTGTAACTTCTCCTGCTACGTATACAGTTTGAATCCACAAACGAATTTAATTGACTCCCTACCGATACAAAATGGTAAGTATCACGGGTGGTTTAAACGCTAACTGAATGCCGCACTTGCGGCATTTTTTTTGACTGTATGGATCGGCTTAAAATAGCAATTATCGGTGATTATAATTTCACATTTAATGCACACCATGCAACAAACCTTGCATTAGATCACGCTTCGATTTTTTTAGACCTTGAAATGAGTTACTACTGGATTAGGATTCAAGAAGTAGCACAGCATAAGGTTGCATTTTTTGACACCTATGATGCGTTTTGGATTGCACCAGGACCTTACCTTAATCCCTTTTTTCTTCAGGGTATTTTTTCACGTTTGACGCAATTAAACAAGCCTGTGTTAGTGACGGGCGAAGCATATAAGTTGTTTTTAGAGTTCTTGATTACTAAACAAGGAATGAATGCAGCAGGTGAGAAGTTGATTTCTGATAATCTCGTTACCGGCTCCTATTTTGAGTCAATTAGTATTGTTCCAAAATCTAAAGGGTTTAGTAAGTTATATGAGCATTTTACTACCAATGAATTGTCTGCAGTACGGTATAGTCTCTATCCAAATCTTGTACTGGATTTAGTGTCCAATAACATCGAAATTGAAGCGGTTAATCAATTCGAAGACCCTGAAGCGTTGAGCATTAAAACTCACCTTTTTTTCTTAGTGCTGTCCTATTATCCGCAGGTATCCTCTACCAGAGACTTGCCGCATCCGGTTGTTTATACCTTTATAAAAGCGGCGTTAAGTCATCAGCAAGACTCCCATTCGCCTGATTGAGTATAGTATAAATAACCTTGTATCGGAAGCTTATACATGTGTGACAAGGTTAATTTGTATGCGTCGAGCTGCAGGCGATGTTTGGGTTGAGCTTGTCCTGTTTTGAAATCAATAACAATAACCCGGTCAACCAACACAATTATTTTATCTGGGCGCACCAAGGTGCCCTCTGGTGTCATAATCCACGCTTCATTCTGAATGTTGGTCGCATTTTTAATCCATGTGGAATAGGTAGCGTCTGTAAAAACACGTTCCGCCATATCACGAATGTTGTCGCTTGTTTCAGGTAAAACCTCCGATTGATCTTCAAGTATTTTTATGTGTTCAGGTACTTCATCCAAGGTTGCACAGCTTGCCATAATGCTATGGAACGCTTTTCCGAGTAAGGTTTGATCACTGTCAAAGCCTTGCCTTACCACCAATTCGGGATACCACAAACGGTCACCGAATTCCATCGGATGGTAAAAGGTATCTGTTGCCGCCTGTCCTGTTGAGGCTTCCTCTTGACCCAAAGAAAGAGATAACACCCCGTCGGTGAGCTGTTCAGGATAACAATCAACCAATAAGTCATGTAGGGGTTTGCCCATTTTATTGCTTTCAAATAAATTGAAAACATACAGCCGATGTACTGGCCTCGTCATGGCAACATACAATAAATTCAGTTTGTCCATAAAGAATTGGTTTGATTCTTTTTCGGAAAAAGCCCGGATTTCACTGAGGGGACTATTTTTACTTAGTTTTCGGTAATATACTTGGTCTGCTCCCGGAATCAAATAATAGGACATCGTATCGCTAATCGTAAAATTCACATTGGGTAGAATTACTACCGGAAATTGCAATCCTTTTGATTTGTGAATGGTCATGATTTGAACCGCATCATTGGTCTTAGGGAATTGTATCGCCAACTTATGTTGGTTTTTCTCATAATATTCAATAAAGCTGTTCAAGTCTACTTTACGTCCAATTTGGAAGTTAAAGCACAAGTCCGCGAAATGGTGCAGGTATACATCTTGTGTTTCCTGCCAACCCATGAGGTCATAAAACTTTTGAATCAGGTCGTATAAGTTGGTGTAATTAATAAAAAACGATTCTTCTTGATCAAAATACGTGGTAATAAATCGCAGCACATTAAATTCACGTCGACCATTAGGGTTTACATCAAATAAGGCCAAGTACGCCAATTCCGGGTCGTGGTTTGTGAATCGCAGATATAAATCAGCGAACTTCATAAATTCCTTGTGATTGGATGTTTTATTTCGAATCTTTAAATAAGATACGATGAGTCGAATTCTTGCATCGGAATGAATCAGTAAAGAGTCCGCTGAAACCACCTTGTATTTATTTTCAGTTAAATACTGTGCGATTTTATTCCCTTGGTCGTTCTTTTCACTGAGAATACAAATATCTCCCGGCTTGAATCCATCCGCAATGCATCGTTCAATTATTTGAATAATTTCAGGAAAAATATCGATGCTTGAATGTTTAGCCTCCATACTTTTTATTTCTACATAGCCTTCAAAGGTCTTGATGGCATTTTGATGCACTGATTTGTAGAAATCCTTTGCTTCATTGGGGATTAAAGAGCGGCTTGCTTCAAAGAGTTTATTGTTGAATTCAACAATAGATTTTCCAGATCGGTGATTATCCGCTAACTCTTCAAGTATTCCCATGTTTTGGAAATATTCGGATTGTCTTTCTACGGTTCGGTTGTTTTCTGGATTATAGATGCGGGGTAATGCGACAAATTGCTCAGCAAGGCCATTGTTAAAACGGTAAATCGACTGTTTAGCATCTCCAACAATAAGATTTTTGTGGTTTTTTGAAATCGATTCCTCGATGAGTGGGATCATATTCAACCATTGCATTCTCGAGGTATCTTGAAATTCATCCAGCAAAAAATGATGCAATTTATTCCCCAATCGCTCATAAATATACGGCGCGTGCTGATGTTGTACTAATCCACTGATTAACCGATTAAACTCAGAAATCCGAATAAAATGTTCGTTTTCTCGAATTACATCCATTTCCTTGGCTACATATTGAAGCAATGCCAGATTATAAAATGTTTCACGGTAGAATTTTAGCTTAACAAAGGCTTCATTCTGTTCGGTATAAAAGGCGATCAGGTTGCTAAGTGCTAAGGTTAATTCTGGGGAAAAAATGCCTTCATATTTCCCCTCATTCAATAATTTGATAACCGTATCCGTCAGTAAGCCCTTCTCGGGCCATTGAACCAAGGAACCTAGGCGACGGATGGGATTTGAGGTTTTACTTTTTTGTGGTAATTGTGCGTCTTCAAGACCGGATTCTTCAAATAACCTACTCACGGTTGAACCTTGTCTGATTAAATCAGCCAAGAGGGCCTCTTGACGACGGACAGCCTCTTGCAATTCTGCTTCATGGTAGTCTTGCTCAAGCAAAGATTCTACCAAATCGATATACCGTTCTTTGGAAAGTATTCCGCAAAATTCAATCAATTGACTTCTGAAATTCCAGTTTGTCTCTTCGTCTAAGTTCTTTTTCGTGTAATTCTCAACCAATTGCGTTAAGGCTTGATTTTCGGATGTGCCGACTTTGGCAAGAATTGAATCAATCACTTTTTCTAAAATGTCAGACTCATTTAGAATAACCTCAAATTCTTGGGGTAAATTCAAATCACGATTAAAGGAGCGGATCAAACGAAGATTGAATTTATCAATCGTAGAGATTAAAAAATCTTCATACCCGTGAAGAATCTCCGACAGTATTTCACTGGCTTTGGTAGGGAAAGAATTAACCGGCATCCCTGTTGATTCAGCAAGTTTCTCCATCAACCGTAAGGTCCCTTCATTCCCTTCTTGATAGGTTGAAATGTCATGAAGCGCATCCAGGATTCGCTCTTTCATTTCATACGCTGCCTTGTTTGTAAAAGTCATTGCGACCAAATGACGATACGTTCCAGCCCCGCCTTGAGCGTCAAAAAGTAAGCTTAAATATTCTAGCACCAAGCGATAGGTTTTACCGCTTCCTGCGGATGCATTTAAAACAAGTAGTGGGCGGGTATTTTGGCTCGAAATTTCCAATGTTAAAAATTTAAATGAATTCGATAAAATTAAGGTCTAATGACGTAAATTTGTTACGTGTTACGAAACTTTTTTTATTTCATAATATTCGGTGTACTCTTTGCTTGCAAACCGGATGATGTAATTCCACCGCCTGCACCTGCAGAAACTGCCAGGATTGTAGTGAATCCATCGTTTGGCAATCTTCCACTCGAATTAGATTCTGTGTATCAAGGTCCCAATGGCATTCAAATTAAAGTTTCTGATATCAAGTTCTTTACTACGTTCATATGTAATCAAAATAACACCTTCGCCGATGTTGCCTATTTTGATTTTAGAGAAAAAGGGAATATTCTCGCAGAACAGGTTGCGGATTACACCAAGTTTTCGTCGCTTTCATACATCCTTGGGGTAGATACATCGCTCAATCATGACGACCCATCTGCCTTTCCAAATAACAGTCCGTTAAATATTATGAACGCAGGTTCTATGCATTGGGGTTGGAATACCGGGTACATTTTTATTAGCGTAGAAGGAAAAGCAGATACCTTGGCAGATGGCGTAGATAATTTTGATTTAAGTTTCAGTTACCATATTGGTACCGATTTGTATCAACAAGCAATGAGTTTTTCTAATCTGAATTGGGTTAAAACGGCTGCGCATCAACACACCTTGGCCTTTAATCTCGATATGGAGTCGTTCTTTTTCAATCCATCTCAACCGATTAATATTCCATCTGAACCTTTTACACACTCTGGTGCTGGACTAGGTGCCCTCACGCAAAAAGTTGCCATTAACTTTAAGAATGCACTTCAACCGCAATGATTCGGCTGTTATTCATTTTACTTGGATTAATTGTTGTGAGCTCCTGCGGAAAGGATAAAGTGGGGTATAAACCTACTCCATATCAACTGAATATTCCATCGCACTTCCCAGCCATGAATATTCCAGCAGACAATCCTATGACCGTTGAAGGAGTGGAACTCGGCAGGTTTTTATTCTACGAAAAACGGCTGAGTGGAAATGATCAAATGAGTTGTGGGACTTGCCATACGCCGTATACCTCTTTTTCAGATTCCGCGAAATACTCTACCGGTATTGATGGAATTAAAGGAAACCGAAATGCGATGGCCTTGATTAACTTAGGTTGGGATTCTTTTTTCTTTTGGGACGGAAGAGCGACGTCTTTAGAACAACAAATTTTGGAGCCTGTCCCAAATCCGATCGAAATGCACCTGTCTTGGAAAGAAGCCATTTCAAAACTTAAAAAGGATACCTATTACCGCAATCAATTTTATAAAGCATTCGGTGTTGAGGACTTTGATTCAACCCACGCCGCAAAAGCGATTGCCCAGTTCATTCGAACCATGATTTCTGGCAGCAGCAAGTTTGATGTCATGTATAAAATTGAAAACAATAAACCCCTGAATGCCTCAGAACAAGCCGTAAGCATTGATCCAGAAGAATGGGCCGGGTACGATTTATTTAAAAGCCTGAACGGCGCCGATTGTTTTCATTGCCATAATGGCCCACTCATGCGCGTTGCGAAGTTTAGTAATAATGGACTTGATTTCTCTTTCCTGGATTTGGGCCGGGGCGCCATCACAAACAATCCAAATGATCACGGGAAATTCAAGGTGCCAACCCTACGTAACATTGCACTTTCTGCGCCTTATATGCACGATGGACGCTTTAAAAACTTGGACGAGGTGATCGAACATTATTCTTCTGGTATTCATGCCTCGCCAACCATTGACCCCTTGATAGAATTCTCGAGTCAAGGCGGTGTTCAATTGGATGCACAAGAAAAGTATTTATTGAAAAGGTTCTTAATGACCTTAACAGACAACTCGTTTATTAATAACCCAGACTTTCAAGACCCAAATTAATGATTGATAAACTTACCACGGAAGATAAAGCCCTTAAAATAAATTTAACTAAAGATATTTATGGGTGCTTTGCAGAGATTGGTGCCGGACAAGAAGTTGCGGCCAATTTCTTTACAGCAGGTGGAAGCTCAGGTACAATTGCCTTTACACATTCTGCGTATGACATGAAGGTTTCAGACGCGATGTATGGCGTGGCTAAACGCTATGTGTGCGAAGAACGCTTGCTTACCATGCTTGGTGCTGAGTGCGACCAGCTGATGAAAATACTGCCACAAAAAAATAAAGAGTCACGGTTCTTTGCGTTTTGTAATACTGTTGAATCCCTAAACTACCACAAAACCAATCAAGGACAAGGATGGGTTGGTATTCGCTTTCAAACAACCATTGGTGGGCCGTTTAATGAGATTATTCTGCATGTTAAAATGCATGACATCTCGAATAAAGCACAGCAAGAAGCGCTGGGGATTTTAGGAGTTAACTTAATTTACGGTGCTTTTTTTCAAACCAAAGATCAAGAGGAATTTGTAAGCTCCTTGGTGTCTCGGCTTCCTCGGGAGCGCATGGAAGTGGATATGCTTCGATTTACGGGTCCAGATTTTGAAGACATCGATAACCGCATGATTGCCTTAAGTTTGGTGCGCAAAGGGATCACCGACGCGACCATGTTTGATTTAGCAAAGAATGTACTTCAGCCTGCTACGGCGCTATATAAAAAGAACATTTTATTAATGCGGGGAAGATTTCGTCCGGTGACCAATGTTCATGTAGACATGATTGAGAATGGAAAAGT
>CANHSL010000080.1 GCA_947463385.1 Flavobacteriales bacterium | reverse complement strand
TTATCAAAAATTCCATTCGGCCCATACAAATCATCATTATCGATGGTTAATGAAACAATCGGAATGGTTGAATTCTCATTGATTAAATACGTTTCGGCCTCAATTGGGCTTACAAGTCGATTGGTACCATTGGGGAAACAACTAACCTTTAGCACAGCGCTAGAATTAACGGCGATTGGACCACTAACAAGTGTAGAGGTAGTATCGGGATCTTGTCCATTCAAGGTGTAGCGAAGGATTCCGTTTTGTGTAGATTGATTTATTGCATTTACTGTTATGGTATCTGGGAAAATCCCACCAACAACATCGAGGGTTGGTTGCTCTTCATACCCAATAAAAGATGCTGCCAAATCATTTGAGGCATTAGGTGTTGGTGTTGGGAAGATAAACCATGTATTGGTGCCATCAGTTTTCTTTCCTACCGACATGTTGGCTTCTAAATCAGGCACAACAAGGCTATCTAAAATGATTCCATTTGAATTACTTAAATAAAGCGTTTCTCCGCTGGTGGCAATCGCAAAATTCGTTTCGATGGTTCCTGCCTGCGGCGTGTTGAAAAAGGGATGGACATATCCGTTAAATTGCTGCTGTTGTGAAGCTAATCCGAAGGTCAGGAATGGCCTACAGGTTAAATCCGAACTGTTTGGGTCAGCGTTATGAATTTCAACCGCAAGGACATTTGTACCATTTTGCAATAAATTGCTGATTATGCTCATATCCAAATCATAACTACTCAGATTTCCGCCTTGATAGAGCTGGGCCTCGTGATCTGTAGCTAATTCATCAAAGGTTGGAGGATAACCTGCTAGCCCCTCCCGCGCAATTTCAATGCCGTTCAAATAAGCGACAAATCCATCGTCGTAATCGATGTCTAAAAATGCTTTAGCGATGTCATTAAAATTAGTCACATTGAAGTTGATTCGCACATAAATGGTAGTTGCTGGACCTGTAATATCGCTGCTATCGTCCCCGTCACCATAACCGATGCTCGCTTTTCCTTGACTCCAACTTGACGCATCAAAAGCCGTTGTATTCCAATTTGGAATCGCTGCATTAGGTATTGTATATGACCATTGTGATTGATGATCGATTGGGCTCTCAAAATGATTAACTAAATATGTCGTCCCTTGTTCATTAGCGAGAATAGTGGCGAATCCGTTCGCTGGTATGGCAATGGGAGGAAATGCCCACTTGTTTAAGGTAGTTCTGTTGTCCGACAAATAAAGTCCTTGTAGTGCTTGCAGAGTAGCGCTTGCATTGTAAAGTTCAATCCAATCGGGCGAACTGCCATTGGCTAGCACATAATTAGTTCCGTTCGCATTACTTGCCTCGTTAATAAACACTTGCGCATTTGACGTAAAACCAGTTGCTGCGATAAGAAGTAGAAGTAAAAGTTTTTTCATTACCTCAAAGTTAAGGAATAAATACTAGAAATCTTATCCAAACCCAATAGAGAATGCTAATGCCGCTAGGCAAAGGAGCAGTCCAATGGTTTTTTGAATGGTGAATTTTTCTTTAAAGAGGGTTACACCAAGAATGGCTGCAAAAATCACCACTCCGACATTCGCAATGGAAAGGATTTGATGCGGTAAGAGCTTAAGTGAATTGTATGACTTGACTAATAAATAGATGGAGAAATAATTTGGAATCCCCAAGATAATTCCCGTAAACCAACTTCTTCTATTGAAGCTTACCTTTCCTTGGATTCGCTTGATCATAAAGTAGACCAATCCCATGAAGCCTGCCATTAAAAACCCAAGTGCGGCGAATATCCCGTCGTGAAAACCATTGGGGAGCCATCTGGAATTAGTAAAATATAATACCAAATCAAGGCCAGCACTTCCGAAAAATAACACAAAAAGCATCCAAAGATAGCTGTTCGATTGGTTGTTTTCCTGTTTCGAAAATGAAACCAAAAATACGCCCACTATGGCTGCAACTAAGGGGATAATATTTGTCCATGCCAAGGGGGTGTGATTAATAAGTAAAACCAAGATAACGGAAAGTGCCATCGACATTTTTACAGAGATCGAGGTGGTTGATACGCCGTTGTTCTGTGAGCTAAGGCCCATGAGTATGAAAAGTGAAATGAATAATACACCACATAATAATGCGTAGGGTATTCCGATTTGTAAGGCATCGCTTGCTGGGATGTAGTTATGAAATAGAAAAATCCCACAAGCAAACGCAACGAAATAGTTCGCGATAACGGCTTGTAGGGTATCTATTTTCCAACCCGGAAAGGATCTAAAAAGAACAAAAATCAGACTGGATGCTAAAACACTAAGGAATAAATCCATTATTTTCTTTGATAATAGTAAATGGTATCTGTAGGTCCGAAGGGATGGGAGCGAATGGGTGTTTTTGTAAGAACCGGCGCGCGCATGCCTTCTTTAAATTGTGTTGAGCTCACAATGACCCGGGCCTCATCCCACACATTATCAATGATGAAATATTGTAAGGTTCGACTCCCGCCTTCCACCAGCACACTTAGAATATTGCGCTTGTATAATTCTTCAAGAATAAACTTAGTGGATGTTTCGGCAATTTTAATCCATTCTGTCTGACCTTCCATTGCATTTTTTACGCGATTGAAAACCAGGGTAGGTGCTTCATTTGAAAATACCCCAACGTCCTTGGATAATTTTAAATTGCTGTCAATCACGATGCGCGTTGGATTAGAGCCACTAAATTCACGAACCGTTAGCGAAGGATTATCGTTCAGAATGGTATTCCGACCAACCAATATCCCTTGTTCCTCGGCACGCCATTTATGAACCAATACTTTTGTTTCAGGGCTTGAAATCCAATGGATTCCGACTTCGTCTTCTTCTCGGTTTCGATCTAAAAATCCATCTTGAGTTTGAGCCCATTTAAGAATAACATACGGTCGTCTTTTTTCGTGGAACGTGAAAAATCGCTTATTTAAGGACCTACA
Organism: Flavobacteriales bacterium; assembly: GCA_947463385.1. GTDB lineage: Bacteria > Bacteroidota > Bacteroidia > Flavobacteriales_D > Crocinitomicaceae > UBA952. The sequence continues at coordinate 7,577 of CANHSL010000080.1, read as the reverse complement.
TTCATCTTCTAATATACCTTCTACTACTTCAATTCCTTCGCGTTTCAATCGATCTATACCCTTTCCAGCAACGGAAGGATTGGTGTCTCTGCTTCCAATGACAACGCGCCTCGGTTTCAAGGCAAGGATTGCCAAGGTACAAGGCGGGGTTTTACCAAAATGTGTACAGGGTTCTAAGGATACATAAATAGTAGATCCTTGAATAGCAGAGTCATCTCCCACATTTCGTATGGCATTGATCTCTGCGTGTGGTCCGCCATAAATCTCATGATAGCCTTCGCCGATAATTACGCCATCTTTTACGATTACACAACCTACCATTGGGTTAGGTGCCACCTTTCCTTGCCCTTGATAGGCCAAATCGATGCAACGCTGTATATACTGTTCGTCTTCAGTCACCACACAAAGTTAATCAAAGCAAAGACATATGCTACTCGCATTAAGGTGCTCCCGCTTTAATTTCATACCTTTGCAGCCATGGCGCATAAATCAGGTTTTGTAAATATAGTTGGAAGTCCAAATGTGGGTAAATCAACCTTGATGAATCAATTGGTTGGTGAAAAGCTTTCTATTGTCACCTCAAAGGCGCAAACAACACGGCATCGGATCCTTGGTATTGTGAATGACGAAGACCATCAAATTGTGTTTTCTGATACGCCAGGTGTGGTTAATGTATCCTACAAGTTACATGAAAATATGATGGAATACGTTTCTGTTTCACTTCAAGATGCGGATGTATTGCTATTTGTTACAGACACCGTTGAACAAAAAATGAATCATGAGGCAACACTGGAGCGAATCAAGAAGTTGAATGTTCCAGTTATTTGCTTGATTAATAAGGTGGATAAGTCACACCAAGAAAAGGTGGCTGAACGGATTGAATACTGGAAAAATGAAATTCCAAATGCTGAGGTTTATCCGATTTCTGCATTGCACAACTTCAATATCGACATCGTTTGGGAACGTATACTGACCTTGATTCCCGAAAACCCACCATATTACGACAAAGATGAGTTATCAGATCGCCCTATGCGATTTTTTGTATCAGAAATAATTCGTGAAAAGATTTTTAACTTCTGTCAAAAAGAAATTCCCTACAGTTCACAAATCGAAATTGAAATGTATGAAGATACGGTTCACCTCATACGGATTCGAGCCATTATTATCGTAGAACGCGATTCTCAAAAAGGAATTATCATTGGTAAAGGGGGTGAGATGTTAAAGAAGATAGGACGTCAAGCGAGAATTGACATTCAAAAATTCTTAGATAAAAAAGTGTTTCTAGAGACCTTTGTTAAAGTAGATAAAGACTGGAGGTCCTCAGAAGCTAAATTGAAAAAATACGGATATTAATGAGCAACATTATTGCAATTGTCGGCCGGCCTAATGTCGGAAAATCAACCTTGTTTAATCGCTTAACAGAATCGCGTGATGCGATTGTGAAAGAGGTGAGTGGGGTGACTCGAGACCGGATTTATGGGAAGGGCGAGTGGAATGGATATAAATTCTCAGTGATTGATACCGGTGGGTATGCCACGACCAAGGAAGATATTTTCGAAGGAGAAATCAGAAAGCAAGTAGAATTAGCCATCGATGAAGCAAAAGTTATTTTGTTCATGGTGGATGTTATGACAGGAATCGTGGAAATGGATTTGTTGGTTGCTGAATTACTTCGTAAGAGTAAGAAGAAAATCCTAGTTGTTGCGAATAAAGTAGATACCAACGACCGCATTGGGATGTCAGCAGAGTTTTATTCCTTTGGATTGGGTGATGTATTTGATTTAAGTGCAGCAAATGGTGGAGGTACAGGTGATTTACTCGATGAAGTGGTTACTTTTTTAGATAAAGAAGACGATGCGATTTTGGAACAGGATGATCTTCCGCGTATTGCGATCGTGGGACGTCCGAATGTAGGGAAGTCGTCTATGATTAATGCCTTAACAAATTCGGAGCGAAACATTGTAACCGATATTTCAGGTACTACGCGAGATTCAATTCATACAAGGTATCGTGCCTTTGGACATGATTTTCTTTTAATTGATACCGCCGGTATACGAAAGAAAGCCAAGGTGACAGAAGATATAGAGTATTACTCGGTGCTGCGTTCTGTTCGTACCATTGAAAACTCTGATGTCTGTCTTTTAATGATTGACGCATCAGAGGGTCTACAGAAGCAAGATTTAGCTATTTTTTACATGATTGAAAAGAACTCCAAAGGGGTTGTAGTGCTTGTAAATAAATGGGATTTGGTTGAGAAAGACCACACCACCATGAAGGATTTTGAAGAGAATTTACGCAAACAATTGGCGCCGTTTAACGATGTGCCGATCATCTTTACTTCTACGATTACCAAGCAGCGTATTCATAAAGCAATTGAGACGTGCATGGAAGTGTTTGCCAACCGTACAAAAAAGATTCCAACTTCGAAGTTGAATGAAGTGATGTTAGAGATTATTTTGGATAATCCGCCGCCAGCTGTTAAAGGAAAGTACGTGAAAATTAAGTTTGTTCAACAACTACCAACCCATGCTCCGGCTTTTGCATTCTTCTGTAATTTGCCGCAGTACGTCACCGATTCCTATAGCAGGTTTATAGAAAATAGGTTGCGCGAGCAGTTTAATTTTACTGGGGTACCCATTAAAATCTTCTTCCGTAAAAAATAAAGAGTTTTCTTGAGTTACTTATATAAATTAAACCGTTTAAACGGTTTAATTTACATTTCAAGTACTGTGTATTTTGGTGTTTCTTAGTTATCTAAGTACGTTCACCGTTCCGCTAACCACTTTCTTCTCGTCGGTTTCTTTGTTGGAATATTTGATCACCCAAGTATAGCCACCTGCTTGAACTTTTCTTCCGTCTACCCCATAGGTTCCGTCCCATCGTCCTTCTGCGTCATTACTTTCCCAAATCAACTCTCCCCAACGATTGAACAGTTGCAAATTGAAATTAAATGGATCAAAGCCTGTTGTAAATACAGGAAACCATGTTTGGTTATGCTCATCTTGATCCGGAGTAAAAGTATTAGGAACGTAGTATATTGGATCGCTAATAACGGGTAAAGATAATTCGTAGGTAGTAGCACAACCTAAGGCAGTACTTGCAGTTAAACTCACGAGCATATTTTCTGTTATCCCATTGTAAAAATGAGGTTCTTCAAACACCGTAGATGTTTGACCATCGCCATATTCCCATACGTAACTAATTGCTCCGAGGGTAGTGTTGGTGAAATTGATCGTTTCTGATGTGGAAGATAAAACATTTGGATTTGCCGTAAATGTTGTATTCGGATAGTTTTCCATACAGATGTAGTCTGTGTAAGTTGTAGTTTCTAAACATCCTTGCAGGTTGTATTGTAGAGTAATGGTATGACATCCTGCGGCAGTGAACATGTAGTCTGTGCTTGGCGTGGTGCCGATGGTAGTTCCATTCCACGTGTAAACATAACTTGCACCCGGAACAGGTACCGTACTGAAACTAACCATCAATGGATTACATCCACTTAAGGTGTCCGCTTGAAATACTGGAGGAACAGCAGGCACAACAATAACATTCATAGTAATCGAATCAGCACATTGGTTTGGATTCGGAGTGAAATTAAAAGTAAAGGTTCCTGGTAGGGAACTATCAATGGTTGGCGGATTCCAACTTCCTACGATTCCAGGGTTATTGTTGGAAACCAAAGGGAATACCGGAGGGACATCTCCCTGACACACCAATGGCATTTGCGTAAATTGTGGGATGTTTAAAGGGTCAATGGTGATATACATAGATGCTGAATCTGAACATTGGAAAGGGTTAGGCGTAAAATTGTAAAACACAGTTCCAGGGATATTAGTATTAATTACCGCTGGTGCCCAAGATCCTAAAATCGGAACTGCATTGGTTGAGCTAGCTGGAAGGGTAATTCCTTGCGTGAATTGACATAGAGGTCCGATTTGTTGGAAGGTAGGTTCTGTGTAGTTTAAAACCGTAATATCCATTGTTGTGGCTACTGCACATTGTCCAGCTGTTGGGGTAAAGGTGTAGGTATATAGTCCAGCAGAAGCTGTTGTAATCGTAGGCGGCGCCCAAGTTCCGGTATAAGGAGTAGGGTTTGTAGAAGGATTTGGTAAGGCCGGAGGGGCACTGTTGATACACATCGGCATAATTTGATTGAACGAAGGCGTTTCATTTGGCAGAATCGTAATGTTCATGGTTGCCGGAACCGCACAGAATTGCGGAGCTGGCGTGAAAATATACGGATAGGTTCCTGGAGCTGCAGACGAAATTACAGAAGGCGACCAAGTTCCTGTAAGTGCAGGGACATTATTTGAAGAGCCTGGTAAACCGGGTACGGCGCCGTTGTGACAAATTGGTGCAATTTGAGTAAAGGCAGGATTTATTGGAGTATTTACGATGACTAACGTTGTAGCTGTACCGTTACAGTTAGGTGTAGTATAATTGAGAGTATACGTCCCACTATCCAATGGCGTAGCATTTGGAATGGTAGGATTCTGAAGGTTTGAGGTAAATCCATTTGGTCCTGTCCAAGAATAGGTTGTAGCACCATTCGAAGCATTTAGTGTTATGGTTTGTCCTGCACAATATGGACCACCATTGGTTGCAGTAACGTTGATTCCACCCGCTTGGTAATTAATAGTAACATATCCATGATTTGTATTGTTTGCAGCTAAACAGGTTCCTCCAGCGGGTACTAAAGATGAGCCCGCGCCACCGCCACCGCCGCCGTTGGCACCCGTGCAGCACCCATCGTTACCGCCACCGCCACCGCCATAGTATCCGCCGCCGCCGCCGCCGCCTGATGCCGTTTGCCAAAGTCCTGCCTGCCCACCATTTCCTAAATTCCCTGATGAACCTCCTGGAGGTGTTCCAGCCCATGGGGTACCGCCAGCGCCACCAGCAAATTGGGTTCCACCTTGACCACCTTGACCGTAGGTATTGCATCCGGCTGCACCGTTATTACAATTGGATGCACCACCACAAACAGGGGAAGAACCCCCACTGCGACCGCCACCGCCACCGCCAACAATAACACGATTTGCTAAAGCTACACCTCCTATTCGGATGTCACTTGCGCCTCCGCCTCCCCATGATGAATATGCCATATTTCCATTCGTAGAAGCATGTCCTGTACCGCCACCATTCCATCCGCCTGAAGCACTTCCTTGCGTTCCCATTCCCCCAACATAAATATTTAAAATCTGACCTGGAGTTACATTAAGAGGTGCTGAAATTCTAGCCCCACTGCCTCCATTTGCGCCTCCTCCTTTGGCTCCTGCAACGATCACGTTAATAGTGAAAACACAAGGTGGAACTGTCCATGTTTGAACGGCTCCCGTGAAGTTAAATGTTATGGTGGATGCTTGCCCGAAAATGGAGTTTATTCCAAAGATTCCAATCAATAATAAAGGAAAAACTGCAAGTAATAATTTTTTCATAATCAGTCTAGGTTCAGCAAATTTAATAACAATTTTTTAATATCCTCCTGCCTTGTGTATTCGATGTTTATTTCACCAAATTCACATGTCCCGCCACCACTTGATACTCATCGTTTTTAAGTACTTTAAAACGAATTCGATACGAATACGTGCCACTTTGTACTTGGTTGCCATACAACCCGTATGATCCATCCCAACCGATTGTTGGGTTCTTTGATTCAAAAATCAGTTCTCCCCAACGGTTAAAAACCTGAAGGCTGTAATTATAGGGGTCATAACCTGAGGTAAATACCGGTTTAAAGGTATTGTTGTACAAGTCGCCATCCGGTGTAAATGTGTTTGGTATATAGTAAATCAAACCATCCTGATACGGTATAAATAAACTCGTACTATCGATACAACCTAATGTGCTTATAGCATAAAGCCAAATCGTGTTTCCAGCTGTGGTGCTTGAAAACATATGTTGTGGTGAAGTCTCAGTACTTATTGCTCCATCATCAAAAACCCATGAATAAGTTGATGCACCAACGCTTGAATTTAAGAAAGTAACAGTTTGACTAGGTTCAGAGAAATATTCTAGGCTGGCATCGAATGCTGCAAGTGGTGGATTTTCTGGGCATAGATAGTTTGGATAGATCGTTGTGGTGCTGCAGCCATTTAACGTATTGGTAAGCGAGATCGTTTGACATCCTCCACTCATTACAATACCACTTACACTATTTCCAGTTGTTGCAGTACCAGACACGTTCCAAACAAATCCATCGCTTCCGTTAGTTGTATCTGCCTCGAATAGGTAATTAAGTGGGGTGCAACCGGTTATTGCGGGAGTAATAACGTTAGATACAGGCAATGGGTTCACATGTATGATCGCAGTTGTTGGGGTACTTGAACATCCATTTATCGTATAGGTTACAGAGATTGGCATGGTGTCGTTTGGAGTTAGGCTTGCTGTTTGTGGACCAGGTCCGCCCGGAGACCAATCAAAGGTTCCTCCACTTTGACTTGGGATAGCAGTCATCGTTGCCAGCTGTCCTTGACAAATGGTGGTATCATCCATGGTTAAGGTTGGTAATTGAGTAACAGTGATATTTCCAGTTGCTGATTGACTGGTACAATTGTTTAAGGTATAATCTACGGAAAAACTTGTTGTTGATCCTGGGTTAACCGTGATGCTTTGTGGGCCAATGCCACCTGGACTCCATGTGTAAATTCCTCCAGGAACACTTGGGTTTGCGGTCAGATTTAGCGAGTCTCCAAAACAAATGCTGCCTCCATTTAACGTTACACTTGGAACGATATTCACAAGCACAGTAGCGCTTGATGTAGTAATGCAGCCGTTAAAATCGTATAATACGTTATATGCAGTTGTAGCAGCAGGGGTAACGGTAATTGAAGAAGTACTTTGTGCTCCGTTTGACCATAAAAATGTTCCTCCAAGAACATCAGGTATGGCCGAAAGCGTAGTTGATTGTCCTTGACAAATGGTATCGTTATTAACGGTAAGGTTAGGTATAGGATGTACGGTAATGGTTAGCGTTTGAGGTATACTGCTGCAATTATTTGCTGTGGAAACAATAGTGTATGCGGTAGTTCCTGTCGCTTGTGTTGCTGTGGTTAATACCTCATTTATGGATTGACCGGTTCCTGCATTGCTTCCGAGTACTTGATTTGGAGTGTTTGTCCAAGAAATTACCGAACCTGGCACATTTGAATTCATTCCAATCGAAACAGCATCCCCACTGCAAAGCGTTGGTGAGGCCAAGGTTGTAATTAAAATAGGAATCGGATTGACTGTTATTGTGCCTGACGTTGCAACGCTCGCACAATTCGAACCCGTGGTGTAAACCAAGGAGTATGTAGTGGTTGTGTTTGGACTAACTGTTAGGTTTTGTGAAGTGCTTCCGCCTGGGCTCCATAAATAAGTGCCTCCAGGGACAGATACTGATGCTGCCAAGGTTCCTGTTGCACCATTACAAATCGTATCGTTAATTATTGTAATAACTGGAGTAGGATTGACAGTTACTGTGCCGCTTACAGGGGCGCTTGGGCAACTGAGATTACTCATGAATGAAACTGTGTAGGTTGTTGTTTGGTTAGGGGATACTTGAATAGATGGAGTTGTCGTGCCGCCAGGATTCC
>CANHSL010000079.1 GCA_947463385.1 Flavobacteriales bacterium | reverse complement strand
GATCTTGAATTACATGATTCCGAACAGGATGAAGAGGAGTTATATGAACATCATCGCTTTCAGGTAGACCCCGGACAAAGCATCGTTAGAATTGATAAGTTCCTGATCGACCGGATGCCAAAAACATCTCGGAATCGCATTCAGGTTGCCGCCCGCAATGGGAATGTACTCGTAAATAAAAAAGCGGTAAAACCGAATTATCGAATCAAACCAATGGATGATATTTCCATTGTAATGCCCTACCCTGTTCGCGAAATCGAATTGATTCCTCAGAACATTCCCTTGGATATTGTATACGAAGATAATGAGCTGCTGGTGGTTAATAAACCCGTTGGTTTGGTAGTTCATCCTGGATATGGTAATTACTCTGGCACCTTAGTCAATGCCTTGGTTTATCATTTCAATCACTTGCCTTCCCTTCCAAATAATTATTATGGACGGCCCGGTTTGGTACACCGAATTGATAAAAATACTGCGGGCTTATTAGTAGTTGCTAAAACCGAACATGCGCTAACGCATTTAGCTAAACAATTTTACGAAAAGACTACCAAGCGCATTTATTGGGCCTTAGTATGGGGCGATGTGACGGAGCCGGGTACGATTAATAAGCATGTAGGTCGTTCCCCTAAAAACAGAAAAGTAATGACCACTTTTGAAGGGGAAGATCAAGGTAAACATGCGGTAACACATTACAAACCGCTTACTCGTTTTGGATGGGTAACCTTAGTGGAGTGTCAACTTGAAACCGGTCGAACTCATCAAATCCGTGTCCACATGCAATCCATTGGGCATCCCTTGTTTAATGATTTTGAATATGGTGGAGATAAGATACGAACCGGACCGAATACGAGTGCATTCAAATCTTTTGTACAAAAAGGCTTTGAAATGTTGCCTGGACAGGCACTACACGCGAAAACCTTAGGATTTAAACACCCTGAAACCGCTGAAATGTTGCATTTTGACAACGCGGTGAATCAAGGACTAGAACAGTTGCTTATTCATTGGAAAAAGTGTCCTTTTGGATATTAATATTATTTTCCTAATTTTGTTAGCAAACTGCAAGTTACAAACCAAAGACTAACTATGAAAAACGCACTTATTCTTACGCTTTCGATGTTTATGTTGGCCCCTGTATTTGGTCAAACTAATCAACCAAAATACATTGCCGAAGCGTTAAAGGCATATGAATCTGGGAAATATTTTGAAGCCATGCCTAAGTTGGAGGCAGCCTACAATAAAATGACGAACAAAGGGAAGTCAATCTCTGAAAAAGGCGGAATGGCATACAAGTTAGCAGATTGCTACCGTCGCATGGAGCAATTCGATAAAGCAGCTCAGTGGTACGGGTCGAGTATTGAATTGAAATATTACGACATTGAACCAAAAGTATATTACTATCACGGAGAAATGCTTCGAATGAATGGCGATTTGAAAAAAGCAAGTGAAAGCTACACCAGCTATAAAAACAAGCGAGGTAAGGATACGTCAATCGATATTGATTTACTTATTGAGTCGTGTAAAGAGTCTGCTCTTGTACATGATGAAGAATCCAAATATGTGGTAAAAGCGGAGGACAAATTAAATCGCAAAGAATTTGACATGGCACCGTTCCTTTCGGATAAAAAAGAGTCACAAGTATTTTTTGGAACACAACGTGAAGAGGTGGTAAATCCTGCTCGTGATCCAATTACAGGTGAAAAATTCATGGATATCTGGATGGCTGAATTCAATGAAAAAGGAGACTTTGTTAGTGCTAAAAGTATCGACAACACGAACTTAATCAATACAAAAGATAACGAAGGAACTGCTATTATGGATCGTAAAGGCAAAACCCTTTACTTTACTCGTTGTCCTTCCATGCCGAAACAAAACCTCGGTTGTGAAATTTGGATGGCCGATAAAAATGGAGAAGAGTGGGAAAATGTGCATGAAATCAACCTTGAATCTGCATTAAACGCACAGATATCTAAATCCCAAGATTCAACATTCAAAAATTCATCTGAAATCTCAATTGGACATCCATGCTTAACGGCAGACGGTCAAATGCTTATTTTTGCTTCGAACATGCCCGGAGGATTAGGTGGAAAAGACCTTTGGTATATCACCTATGACAAAAAAGCTAAGGGTTGGGATACTACTAAAGTATACAACATGGGCGCTGGAATTAATACCGCAGGAAATGAATTATTCCCATCGCTTTCGCCAAATGATAGCTTATTGTTTTTCGCAAGTGACGGACACCCAGGCGTTGGTGGCTTAGACATCTTTAAAGCAGCGATTAAAACAGCGACAACCGAACCATTAAAAAAATGGGGAGCGGCACAAAACATGTTGAAGCCTATAAATTCAGCTGCTAATGATTATGCGCTAACCATCAGAAAAGATTTAAAAAGTGGATATTTCACTTCAGAGCGTTCAACGGCTAAAAATCGAACCTATACACCAGACATTTATTCTTTTACAACACCACCCGTTACCTATGATTTAACGGTGATTGTTTATGAATTAGGAAATAAATCCAAAAAATTATCTGATGCTCGGGTAACAGTAAATGAGGTATCTGGACAAAACTGGGATGGTTTAACTAAGAAAAACGGAAAGACCGATAAATGGGCTGACCGTAAAGGAGACAAGGCACATCCAAGATACATTAACGGAGGTTACAATTATGAAATCAAAGCGTCAAAAGAGCGCTATTTCCCTATGACCCGAGCTACGGTAATTTCTACCAAAGGAGAAGGAGGACAAGGTGTGTTAGAAAACTCTCAAAGTTTTGTGGTTGAGATACCTTTAATTCCAATTGAACTTAGAACGCCAGAGATTCGTTATCACTTAGACAAATGGACTTTTGTTAACGATAACACCATTAAGTCAAATGACTCTTTACAATTCCTTGTGGATTTATTAAAAGATAATCCGGACATCGTGATTGAATTGTTTTCACATACCGACAGTAGAGATACCGAAATCCATAACCAAGCGCTTTCAGAAAATCGTGCTAAAGCAGTTTACAACTACCTTGTTGGTATTGATCCAAAGAACGCGTGTAGAATCAAACCTTACGGAAAAGGTGAAAGCGAACCAGGAAAATACATTGATGACAAAGGAGTGGAGCAAATCTTAACTGACGATTACATTAACCAATTTAAAGCGGATAAGGTGCAGTTTGAAGCCTTACATCAGTTGAATCGTAGAACCACAGTTAAAATTGTGATGGAGCCTGGAACACAGAATCCTGTAATCTTTGATTACAATGCGCCATGTACTCCTGATGCAAATTATTTCAAATACACCGACCCATTACCGAGATAATTACTTGGATTGATATATTAAAGCCGGCAAATGCCGGCTTTTTTTGTAACTTTAAGTGTGCGGGAAGATGGATTGCAATGGGCATGGAGTAAGGGGTTGATTTCAGGGGTCGATGCATACTCAAAGAACCCTATACTTGTGATCCATACAGGCACTTGGAATCGCTTTGCGCCAGGGCCGGATTTTCGGAATGCATGCATACGCATTGGAGAGATAACATGGTTCGGAGATGTTGAAATCCATGTTAAATCATCGGATTGGGTCAAGCATAAACATCAAACAGACCCTAAATACCGAAACGTTATTCTGCATGTGGTAGCGGAAAATGATCAACCGCTAGCATTTAATGAGGAACTTATCCCAACCCTCGTTGTGGAAGCGCAGGTAATTTCAAGTCTTACGCATTGGAATAAAAAGGATGAACACCTACTGCCATGTGGGTTTATCCGACATACCTTCACACCTGCATTCATGCACAGCTTTTGGCGAATGCGGATGGTTCGAAAACACCAGGAATATTCTAGTGAAAAAGAAGTTGCCGCATATATTTTGAAGCAACATGATACCCTGCATTTATACAAACGAAATGCGCGGCAAAGGAAATTGGGCACTCTTGAAGTCGCATTAACACAACTCAGAATAACCACAACCTTTCAAAGACATAACCCGTTGTTCTCAGAACTTAGAACCCTAACAGATGAATTTATGGCACATCTTACGGCATTTGAATCACAGTCAATCCTCATTAATGGAATTATTCCAAGCCTATGGAATCCGCTAGATGAAGCAGAGCTATGCGCTTTTGCAAAAACAATACCCCCAGAAAAGAACAGAATAATCACACAGTTCAAACACATCTTACCCGCAGCTAAAAATGCATACGAAACGCAAGCGCTTCTCGAAATAAATCGCCAACTTTGTAGCACGAATAAATGTTTAACGTGTGAAGTTGGAAGGAAGATATTAAGCTCATGAAACGTCAACTACAAAAATTAATCTTCTTTTTTGAATTACACTCCTACGGAGTATGTTTGTGGTGGGCAAGAAAACTAGGCATTAATCCATACAAGGTCCGCTTAGGATTTATTTATTTCTCATTTATTGGTTTGGGTTCACCGATATTGTTGTATCTCATCATGGCGTGGATATTAGAGCATCAACACTATTTCAAATTGCAATCTAAACCTAAAAAAACCATTTGGGAGCTATGAAACTACTGATCACGGGATCCAATGGCTTACTCGGACAAAAATTAGTGGCCGACTGTATCGCTCAACACATCGATTTTCATGCCATTTCATCCGGTGAAAACCGAAACCCTACGTGTCCAAACACGCACTACACATCCATTGACATTACAGATTTTATCGCGGTAAAAAGTTTTTTTGACGTAAGTTCATGCTCGCACATTATGCATACAGCAGCCATGACCAATGTAGATGCATGCGAGTTGAATCCAGAGGAATGCTACAAGGTAAATCACCTTGCTAGCCAACATTTGTTTGAAATTGCGAAAGAGAAAAAGCTTCATTTTACCTTACTTTCTACGGACTTTGTTTTCGACGGGGAACAGGGAAATTACAGTGAAACAGACACTCCAAACCCACTCAGTATTTACGGAAATTCAAAATGGTTGGCTGAACAAGAATTAATAAACTCCGAGTACACCCATTGGGCGATCGCAAGAACGATTATTGTGTATGGCGTCGGGTACAGCCTAAACAAATCAAATATTTTTTCTTGGTTGATTAATGAATTAACTCAGGGAAAAGAAGTTTCCTTAATTACTGATCACTTCAGAGCACCTACTTGGGCAGAGGATTTAGCTGCCGGCTGCCTCGCAATAGCTAAAAATGACCATACAGGGATTTATCATCTGTGCGGTCCAGAAACGCTTTCTATTTTTGATCTTGGAATTCGTGTTGCGAGGTTTTTGGGCGTACCGGAAACATTAATCAATGCGAGCGACTCAAATGCACTAAATCAAGCAGCACCAAGGCCCCCAAGAACGGGATTTAATCTAACAAAAGCGATTAAAGTGCTTGGATATCAACCTCATACCATTGAAGAAACCTTGGGTTTATTGCGGAATAATTAGATTAAGGGCTAATATTCACTGTAAAATAATATATTTGTTTACTTAAAAACTGATACTATGTCTATTTGGAGAAAAAAGGATTTAGCAGCGATGTTGGCTGATGCGGAAGGTGGTGAGAAATCATTAAAACGTTCACTGGGAGCGTTTCAATTAGTTGCCCTTGGTGTTGGTGCAATTATTGGCGCAGGATTATTTGTTCGTACCGCGGCAGCTGCAGCAGAAGCATCTGGAAATGGCGTTACTTTATCATTCATTGTTGCCGCCATTGGCTGTGCCTTTGCAGGCCTTTGTTATGCTGAATTTGCTGCCATGATTCCTATTTCCGGAAGTGCATACGCTTATTCTTTTGTCACAATGGGCGAATTAGTCGCTTGGATTATTGGTTGGGCCTTAGTCATGGAGTATGCGCTTGGTGCAGCAACTGTGTCCATTGCTTGGAGTGAGTACCTGAACAATTTGTTTGGTGGGGCCATACCCTATGAATGGTGCCATTCCCCCTTTGAAAGCATTAAATACCTAACCGGAGATGCCATGCACAAGGCAACCGTGTTGTTTCCTGAATTCACTAAATCAATTCACCATGGGAAACTGGTGTTATCTACAGCGCAATTAAACAAAATGCCAGACTTAGCATATGCGGTTCAAAGTGCATCAGGGATTATTAATGCACCCGCATTGATCATTCTATTTATGTTGACGGCACTTTTAATTCGTGGTACCAAAGAATCTGCGTTCGTTAACGCGATTATTGTATTTCTTAAAGTGGCAATCGTTTTAGTATTTATCGTGATTGGATGGCAATTTATTAACCCGGATCATTATTCACCGTACTTAATCCCAGAAGGAGTTAAAGGGCATGAAGGATTCTTTGATTGGGGATGGGGTGGCGTTCTTGGCGGTGCTGGAATTGTTTTCTTTGCCTTTATCGGATTTGATGCCGTATCTACAGCAGCGCAAGAGGCTAAGAATCCAAAACGCGATATGCCTATTGGAATCCTCGGGTCACTGGTTGTGTGTACCGTGTTATATATCCTCTTCGGGCATGTATTAACAGGTGTCGCACCTTGGTCTGATTTTGGCGATCCAGCGTTAGGAAAAGAAGCGTCCGTTACCTACACAATTAGCACCTATATGAAAGGATATGAGTGGTTAGCAACCGGAGTTAATGTGGCTATATTAGCTGGATTTTCTAGCGTAATCTTAGTGATGCTTATGGGGCAAAGCCGTGTATTTTACTCCATGAGTAACGACGGATTATTGCCAAAAGCTTTTGGTGAATTGCATCCAAAGTTCCAAACGCCATTTAAGGCCAATTGGATCTTGTTTGTATTTGTTGGATTATTTGCCGCGTTCGTTCCAGGAAGTGTAGCGGGTGACCTTACATCATTCGGCACCCTCTTTGCGTTTATTTTAGTGAGCGCAGGAGTTTGGATTATGCGTGTAAAAAACCCGGAATTTGTTCGTCCATTTAAAACACCATTGGTGCCCTTGGTTCCAATTTTGGGAATTCTTGTATGTACGGCAATGATTGTTTCTTTAGATATTCAAACCCTTAAAGTGGCTGGCGCTTGGATGGCGCTGGGGTTAATCATCTATTTTGCATACAGCAGAAAGAATTCTCATTTGCAAAAATAAGAACCCTTTAATCTACCGCTATCTATGGGCAATGTCCCGCAGAAATCTTTAGGCCTCCTCGATGCTACCCTGCTTGTTGCTGGGTCTATGATTGGGTCTGGGATATTCATTGTATCCTCAATTATGATGAATGACATCGGCTCTCCCGCATGGATGCTTGTATTGTGGGTATTAACCGGTATCATTACAATTTTAGCAGCCCTAAGCTATGGTGAACTGGCAGGGATGATGCCTAATGCCGGTGGACAATACGTCTACATTCAGCGGGCTTTTGGAAGGTTGCCCTCGTTTCTATATGGTTGGACGGTGTTTACTGTAATCCAAACCGGTGTAATTGCCGCCGTAGCCGTTGCTTTTGCGAAATATACCGCTGTATTTTTCCCTTCATTAAACGATGTGATATTGGATATCTCTATCCTGAAGCTCACCTATGGGCATGTGGTTGCTATTGGTTCCGTGGTGATCTTGACCTATTCAAACGCTCAAGGATTAAAGAATGGTAAAATCATTCAATTTGTTTTTACATCAGCGAAGCTGTTTGCCTTATTTGCCCTTATCATTTTAGGGATTTACTTGGGTTTTAAAACGAATGTGTTTGCCTTAAATATGGCTGATGCCTGGAAGGCCTTTAAGACAACAAGCAATGAAGCTGGCGCAATAAGCACAACGCCTTTAGTGGGGTGGGCATTGGTAGGTGCGCTCGGCGCAACAATCATTAATTCATTGTTCTCTGCAGATGCTTGGAATAATGTAACCTTTATTGCAGGGGAAATTAGAGATCCTAAAAAAAATATACCGCGAAGTTTGTTCTTAGGTACACTGATAGTAACCGTAATTTATGTTTTAGCGAATGTCGCTTACCTTATGCTACTGCCCAATCAAGACATCATGAATGCCCCAAGCAACCGTGTGGGTGCAGCGGCAGCTCATGTGATTTTTGGAGAACCGGGTGTATTAATAATGGCCGGATTAATTATGATTTCAACCTTTGGATGCAACAACGGACTAATCCTTGCGGGTTCTCGTTTATATCATGCGATGGCCAAAGATGGCTTATTTTTCAAAAAAGCAAATGAACTGAACACCCATGGGATTCCTAGCGCTGCCTTATGGATTCAATGCCTTTGGGCGTCTGTGTTATGTTTATCTGGGAAATACGAAGACCTACTCACCTACAGTACCTTTGCCAGTTTGTTGTTTTATATTTTAACGATCGCCGGTATTTTTCGTTTGCGTAAAACAGAACCGGATACACCTCGTCCATACCGGGCATTTGGTTACCCACTCCTCCCCTTACTCTATATTGCGATTACCAGCAGTATTTGTTTAATTCTATTAATTTATAGCCCTGTAAACACCTTAATCGGGCTCTTCATTGTGGCAATAGGTGTTCCTGTTTACTTTCTTACCGCCAAAAAGCAATAGGACGATTAAAAACTACGTTTGGGTAGGCTATGAGTCAACAACCCAAACTAACGCAACGTACCAAATCAGGACTGATCGTGTGGAGCATCCTAGCCCTAGGAATTGTACTTACCCCCCGAATTATTAGAACTTGGTTTCCAGGAGACCCTATAAAAATCGAAATAAAAACGCTGGAAAAGATCAAGCTATTCAAAAAGTCTGAGCGAAGGAAACAATGGAATAACAAACGGAATCGATATCACACACCGCCGTCAAAATTCAACCCAAATGAATATTCATTAAGCCAATGGATGGCACTCGGGTTATCAGAAAAACAAGCCAATGTAGTGCTTAAATTCTGTCGATATCCGCTTCAATCAAATGACGATTTAAAACGAATTTTTGTGATTCCCGAGGCGCTTTATCAACGCATTAAAGACTCTACCATATATCCAAAAAAGGTACATGCCGGCTACCCTTCTAAAGAACCTATACTTCACGCAGAAAAACAAGCAAAGCGAATCACCATTGGTGCGATAGATAGCTCCAAATTAGTTTCTATAAGAGGAATCGGTCCATTTTATGCCAAAATGATCATGCGATACGAGCGAGCCTTGGGCGGGTTCCATAAAAAAGAGCAACTGCTGGAAGTATTTAAAATGAATACAGAGACCTATGAAATCCTATGTAGTAAACTAGATTTTTCAGAAACATTAATTCGTAAAATCTCTATAAACAAGGCCACGGCTGAAGAACTTGATCATCACCCTTACTTGAATCGTTGGCAAGCGAACTCGATCGTAAAGATGAGAATTCAACTGGGGGGATTCCAATCGCTAAACGAACTTCGGAAATCACATTTAATTAACGCAGAAGATTTTGAGAAGTTAGAACCATACGTATCTTTGTAACATGGAACTATCAAATAAAATCAACCTAGCCATTCGAGATGTGCACGATTTCCCAAAAGAGGGAATTGTCTTCAAAGACATCACGCCAATCATGATGGATGCAGGGCTGAGCAATGAAATTCTTGAAGTTTTAGCAGACCAATTTAGGTCAGAAAATCTTCAAGGCATTGCAGGAATTGAAAGCAGGGGATTTTTATTTGGGTTCCCCTTAGCTATGGCGCTTGGTATCCCGTTTATAATGATTCGGAAAAAAGGAAAATTACCGTATGAGAAAATCTCATACGCATATGAATTGGAATATGGTTCCGCAGTGATTGAAATGCATTCGGATGCCCTCAAGCCTGGCGACCGAATCTTAATTCATGATGACCTTTTAGCCACAGGCGGTTCCGCAGCCGCAGCCGCAGAACTAATTCAAAAATGCCAAGGCATAGTTGCAGGATTCAATTTTATGGTTGAGTTGCAATTTTTAGAAGGGCGTGAAAAACTAAAAACCTACTCAGACAACATTTCAAATCTCGTTCAGTATTAACATCAACACAACAATCAACATGAACTTTGAAAAAAATGAAAACCAGCAAATGATTGCACAAATGGTGCGCGACTTTGCAGAAAAAGAAATCAGACCTCATATGATGGATTGGGATCGCGACGAATTTTTTCCCGTAGAAACCATGAAGCGAATGGGAGAATTGGGATTACTCGGCATATTCGTTCCTGAAACATACGGTGGATCGGGCTTTACTTATTTTGAATATGCTACAGCACTTATGGAGCTTGGAAGAGTTTGCGGAGGAATTGGCCTCAGTGTTGCCGCGCACAACTCCTTGTGCACCGGACACATTTATTACCACGGAAACGAAGAACAAAAAAGACGTTTTCTACCCAAGCTGGCAAGTGGAGAGTTTATTGGCGCATGGGGCTTAACGGAGCCAAATACTGGATCTGATGCCATGCGCATGAAAACTACTGCTGTAAAAGAGGGGAATGATTGGATCATCAACGGTGCAAAGAATTGGATTACACATGGCCTTTCTGGGGATGTAGCCGTGGTGCTTGTTAGAACAGGTGAACTATTAGATAGTAATGGGATTACGGCGTTTATTATCGAAAAAGGCATGCCTGGTTTTTCGGCTGTTAAAATCAAAGATAAATTTGGTGTACGAGCAAGTGAAACCGCTGAACT
>CANHSL010000078.1 GCA_947463385.1 Flavobacteriales bacterium | reverse complement strand
TTTAATGTAGACAACAATACCAACGTGAATTACTCCTTATTGAGCAACTGCTTTTGCGACTTAGATTCTAGTGGGATCGAACAATATTTATTGGATGGTTATGATGACATCACCAAAGGCTTGATTAACTACCAAGTGTTTGATTCCTCGTGTACGACCATACTAACAACTGTATTAAAATTCAACAACACGGCTAGTATTGAGGGCGCTGAGATGAATTACCGCGTTGAAAATCCGGTGCTAAATCAAATTCACATTCAGTCGGAGATTAATATATCGTATATAATCCTAAGCGATTTACAAGGGAAAGAAGTACGCATTCAATCCAGTGTAAATAATGTATTTGACGTCAGTACCCTTGCAAAAGGCTACTACGTAATAAAACAAATTAATCAAACCCCATCCAATACCAAACTCATTAAACTTTAATTGTATGAAAACGCTCTTATGTATTTTTTCGATCCTCGCCTCTGCCTCTTTGTTCGCTCAAACTACGGTTTCTGGAGGTATTTATGCCAACACCACGTGGAATTTAGCCGGAAGTCCGTATTTAGTTACTGGATCTATGGTTGTATTTCCCAACCGTACACTTACCATTGAACCTGGTGTTGAAGTTATTGTTTCAGCGGATTATACATTCAATACAGGGAATTTTATTTATTTAGAAGTTCGAGGAACTTTAATTGCGAACGGAACAACGAATGCGCCCATCGTATTCACTAGTACCGATACAACGGCAGGGTTTTATAATTGGGAAGGTATACGCATTAAGGGAAGTCAAGGCGGAACTGTTCAGATGAATCATTTTGAATTGCACAATACATGGTATGGTATTAATAACGATATCGCTCAACCTGGCGTGAGTTATGTTTTTGATGAATGCTATTTCCGTTCCAACCAATATGGTTTGCAATTGAACGCTGATATGGTATACAACAACTGTATTTTTGAATCCAATGGCGCTGGGCAGGCAGCACAGATTTCATACGGTACATTAACGGCTACGAATTGCCAGTTCTTAAACAATTTTTGCTCATTTACTTGGTCAAACTACATCAATGTGAACAACTGTTTATTCTCTGGAAATCAAAACAACATTATTGGTTCACCCGGAGTAATTCAAAATTCTCAATTTTACAACAATACCTTTGGGATGACCGAAATTTCAAACATTACGGTAAATCAGTGCGTATTTGATGGAAATGGAACCGGAATCGATGGGAGCTCAACCTGTGTGATTACTAACTCAACCTTTACAAATAATAGCATTGCTGTTAAGATTGGTGATGCCAGTACGGTAAGTCAAAACACCATAACGGACAATGCGATTGGGGTTCAAGTATTGGGCTATGACCCGAATACCACGAGTATCGACAGCAACCTCATTTGTAATAACAGTGTTCATAACCTTGAAAACCTCACAGACAAGAATTATCAAGTCAACTTGAATTGTTTTTGTTCCCAGGATTCTTCGGTGATTGAAAACGGCATCTTTGATGGATACGATGACATAACTCGTGGACTTGTAAACTATGCAATCTACGATGACTCGTGTCAGACCGTAGTAAGTTATGTTACTAAAATTGATTTGGGTGGACCGGCTGGTGTAACGGTCTTGGATGAGCAATGGAATACGTGGTACGATGGCGAATCCGTTGTAATTGAGAATAATATCCCCGGAATATTCAGTATTTACGACATTCAAGGATCTCAATTAATAAACACTACAGCAACTGCTGGATTGAATAAAATCAGTCTTTCACTTCCTCAAGGACTATATCTAGTAGGTCGTGAAGGGGGGGCAACTCAAAAGGTGTTTATCGGAAACTAATCGAACAAGGTAGGCTGATCATCCTCATCCTTCTTTGTCAAATCCCACTCGATGCTTCCATCCGTAGCTACATCGGAAGCTTCGCCATCCTCATCGATGGATACGTTCCCTTCTACTTCAAAAGGCACTTCATCTGCTGGCCAAGGTTCCTTTCCTTCCGCAATTTCATGCGTTAGAAGAATCTCTTTAACCTTCATTTTGGTTACTTGATTCCCTTGCGCTTTCATACCTTTGACATCAATAAGGTCGGCTAAATTCAATACTTGATCGGGCAAGTTTTTAGTTTCTTTGAGTTGCTTATTAAATACTATCCGTATTTCTGGACGGTATGCCGTAGATACTACTTGAAGGTATGAACCCTCGGATTCACTGATGAACGAAACCCGTTTATCCGACATTACCTCACAGGCAAAGCGCTTCACGAAGTTAATTTCTTTTTCTGCATCAAAATACACACAAGAGATTGGACGGTGCGGATTCCATTTTTCTAAATGAATCATGTCCTCATCAAAGTGATTTGAAAGATCGAATGAACTTAGGCGATACTCTCCGTTTCTATACAAGGTGAGAATTCGGTCGTCTCCTTTGAAATCTCCAAGAAATCTGCCTCTTCCCTCGTCGTTTAGTCGACCAACCACATCATCATACCAAATTTTTCTGGCCGCTAAGGTGCTCCCTCCCACCTCTTTCTGTACGATTTTCTGAATGATTTCTTTAGTAACGCGATTCCCCGCGGAATTTCTTCCTTTAATCAATAACTCGCCTAAATCGACATCAAATCGAAGGCGTTTTAAGTGTGGTCTCGGACGCAATAACACCGTTACAACCTCACGCTCACCGTTCGGATGGACGGAGAAATACAACATTTTTGACCCTTTGGCACCACGCGTTAAATCATATTCCGTATCGCGGGTAATTGAATTGACATAGAAGCGTTTCATCATGGTTGAACCACCCAGTCCATCTTGGTAGAACATGTGATAAATTGTTCGTGTATCTCCTTTTTTCCAAACGTTTGCATACACTAAATCTTTACCCACAAATTTCTTATCGGAAACCTTGGTGATTAGCATTTTACCGGAGGAGAAAAAGCAAATGATGTCATCAATTTCTGAACAATCACTGACCGGTTCATTCTTACGTAAGCCGTATCCAATAAATCCTTCCTCGATATCCACGTACAATTTTCGATTGGCGATAATCACCTTGGTGGCACTGATGGTATCAAAGATTTTTATTTCTGTTTTACGTTCCTTTCCTTCGCCGAAACGTTTTTTGAGGTCTTTATAATAATCAACGGCAAAGTCAATTAAGTTCGCCAGGTGATGTTTTACCTGCTCCATTTCCTCCTCAATCTTCAACAAGGATTCATCCGCCTTTGCCCCATCGAAACGGGTAATCCGAATCATCGGTATCTGAGTCAGTTTGTGGAGGTCCTCGTCTACAATTTCTCGAATGAGTTGTTTTTTGAACGGTTTAAAGCGGTCATATAAATACACATACAAGGCTTCACGATCGCTGTACAATTTAAAATCGATGTACATTTCGTGGTTAATGAACAACTTTTCTAAGGTAGAAAAATGCCATTGTCGCTCTAATTCATCCAGTCGAATTTCGAGTTCTAATTTCAACAAGCGAACGGTATGGTCGGTATTGATTTTTAGAATTTCGGAAACCCCAAGAAAACGCGGTGTATCGGCGTCAATAATGGAAGAGTTCGGAGAAATTGACACTTCACAATCCGTGAATGCATATAAGGCATCAATGGTTTTATCCGGAGAAACACCGGGCGCCAAATGAATGATAATTTCAGCTTCTGACGAGGTGTTGTCTTCAATCTTTTTTATCTTAATCTTGCCTTTATCATTGGCTTTTAAGACAGATTCAATTAAGGACGTAGTCGTTGTACCGTATGGAATTTCATGTACAATTAAGGTCTTTGCATCAAACTTCTTGATTTTTGCACGAACCCGAACCCTCCCGCCTCGTAATCCATCGTTATAATTCGTAAAGTCTGCCATTCCACCATTTGGGAAATCCGGCATGATTTCAACTTTCTTACCACGCAGGTGGTTAATCGAATTATCGATAAGCTCGATAAAATTGTGCGGTAAAAACTTACACGCCATGCCCACGGCAATCCCTTCTGCTCCTTGCGCAAGCAAGAGCGGAAATTTCATTGGTAAATTCTCAGGTTCCTTATTTCTACCGTCATACGAAGAAAGCCAAGTCGTTGTTTTTGGATTAAACGCAACGTGCAGTGCAAACTTGGATAAACGTGCTTCAATGTAACGGGCAGCTGCAGCGCCATCCCCGGTTAGGGTATTACCCCAGTTCCCTTGGCAATCAATTAATAATTCTTTTTGCCCTAATTGCACCAAGGCATCTCCAATGGAAGCATCCCCATGCGGGTGATATTTCATGGTATTTCCAATAATGTTCGCCACTTTATTGTAACGTCCATCCTCCATTTCGCGCATGGAGTGCAAAATTCGCCGCTGTACGGGTTTCAAACCATCTTGCAAAGACGGCACGGCGCGTTCTAAAATTACATAGCTCGCGTAATCCAAAAACCAATTCTCATAGAGTCCACTTACGGGAACTATTTTCTCATCAACCTTCTTATTCTCGAAGGGATTATGGTCTTCACCTTGAGGCTTATTATCTTCTATTTCGTCTTCTGCCATGCTTATGCGACTTCTAATTCAGTATTTTCTTTTCCTTCCTCAGCGGCCTGATCTTTCTCTACCCGTAAATTCTCAATAATAAAATCTTGACGTTCCTGGGTATTCTTGCCCATGAAATAAGATAGAATCGAGTCAATCGACGCTTCTTTACTTAAGAGTACAGGTTCTAAGCGAATGTCTTCCCCAATAAAATGCACGAATTCATCGGGAGAAATCTCTCCGAGTCCTTTAAATCGAGTGATTTCAGGTGCTTTCCCAAGCTCCAGGATTGCATTTCGTCGTTCCTCATCGGAGTAACAATAAATGGTTTTCTTTTTATTTCGGACACGGAAAAGCGGCGTTTGCAACACATACACATGATTCCTTTTTACCAAGTCTGGAAAGAATTGAAGGAAAAACGTTAGCAAAAGCATCCGAATGTGCATTCCATCCACATCGGCATCGGTTGCAATTACAATGCGGTTATATCTTAAATTATCTAGATCATCTTCGATGTCCAAGGCGGCTTGGACCAGATTAAACTCTTCGTTTTCATACACTACCTTTTTGGTAAGGCCGTATACATTCAAGGGTTTCCCACGCAAAGAAAAAACCGCTTGGGTATTCACATCGCGAGACTTTGTAATGGAACCACTGGCGGAATCCCCTTCCGTAATAAACAAGGTAGTATCCTCGCGGCGAACGTCCTTTAAATCCGTTAAATGAATTCTACAATCTCGAAGTTTCTTATTGTGAAGGCTTGCTTTTTTAGAACGATCTCGGGCAATTTTCCGAATACCTGCTAATTCCTTGCGTTCGCGTTCGGCTTGCTTGATTTTCTTCTCAATCGTTTCGGCTACGTCCGGATTTCTGTGTAAGTAATTATCTAATTTATCTTTCAGGAAATCATTCACAAAGGCGCGCATGGATTTACCTCCTGGCTCAATCTCAACAGATCCTAACTTCGTCTTCGTTTGCGACTCAAATACCGGTTCAATAACCTTTACGGAAATTGCAGCAACAATGGATTGACGAATATCAGAGGCCTCGTAGTTCTTGTTATAAAAATCACGAATTACTTTGGCTACAGATTCTCGAAACGCACTTTGATGCGTCCCTCCTTGGGTCGTATGCTGTCCGTTCACAAAGGAATAATAATCCTCTCCGTAGGTTCTACCGTGAGTAAAGGCAACTTCAATGTCTTCGTCTTCTAGGTGAATAATCGGATACAAGGGATCACCATCCATGTTGTTTTCCAACAAGTCTTTTAATCCATCCTTCGATTGAAATTTCTCCCCGTTATAATACATGCTTAAGCCTCGGTTGAGGTAGCAGTAATTCCACATCATTTTTTGGAGATAGGCCGTCTTGTAGGCAAACTTCTTAAAAACCTGCTCATCCGGAATAAACTCAACGTAGGTTCCATTTTGTTCCGTTGTAGCCACCAATTCGGTTTCACTCACTAAATTCCCCATCGCAAATTCAGCGGACTTCATTTGGCCATCACGCACAGAGTACACTTTAAAATAGGAAGAAAGCGCATTAACCGCTTTAGTTCCCACCCCATTTAATCCAACGGATTTCTTAAAGGCTTTAGAGTCATATTTACCACCGGTATTCATTTTCGAAACGACCTCTACGACTTTCCCTAGGGGAATGCCTCGACCATAATCGCGTACGGAAACCTTCCCATCCTTCACTTTGATGTCTACACGCTTCCCGTTCCCCATGACAAATTCATCGATGCAATTATCAACGACTTCTTTCACCAGGATGTAAATACCATCATCTGCTGCGGCGCCATCCCCAAGCTTACCAATGTACATTCCGGGACGTAAGCGGATGTGCTCTTTCCAATCCAGCGACCGAATGTTATCTTCTGTATATTGATTTTCTGCCATAGTTCTGTGTATCCTAACAAAAATAGGAGTTAAAGGCAGTTGAAACGCATGTAAAATCAATGATTTATGAACATTACACCTTTAAAAAGCCTCGGGTAGATCATAAAACAAAAAAACCACCCCGAAGGATGGTTTTTTGAATAAAAACAGTCAAAAGTTATGCTTTCAACCGCTTGGAGAAATCGATTAGAATTGGTGTAGCTACACACAATGAAGAGTATGTACCGATAATTACACCAACTAACAATGCAAATAAGAATCCTTTAATAGAAGGTCCACCGAAAATAAACATGATTAATACAACCACAAATAAAATCATGGAGGTATTAAATGTACGACTCAGGGTAGTATTTAAGGATCGGTTAATGATTTCATAATGATGATCCGTATCACCGCTGGATCGTAAGTTTTCACGTATCCTATCAAATACAATGACCGTATCGTTCATTGAGTACCCAATTACCGTCAATATGGCCGCAATAAAGGCTTGATTTACATCTAAACTAAATGGAAGCCATCCATGCAATAAAGAGAACACAGAGATTACAAAGAATGCATCATGGATTAATCCGACAATTGCACCTACTGAATACTGCCAGTAACCGAAACGGAATAGGATGTACAAGAAGATGGCAATTAAGGCCACGGTCATCGAGATGAATGAAGAGTTCCACAACTCACTAGACACCGAGGCACTCACTGTACGTTGCCCCATAATGACAGCTTTACCCATAGAAGGCTCCAATACCTTCAAGGCATCAAGCATTTTACCTTTAACCTCTTCCGTCGCTCCGTCCTCTTTCAATTTGTAGTTTGTTGTAATCTCTACATTAAACTCATTAGAAACGGTTTTTAATTCGATGGAGGAAACTTCTTTATTCTCGACAAAGGTTTTATTCAACTCTGCACGGATTTTCTCAATGTCCGCTTTTTTGTCAAACTTCACTGAGAAGGTACGTCCACCGGTAAATTCGACACTTTCTTTAAGTCCACGGGTAAATAAGCTCACCATCCCAATTACGGTTACCGAAATAGAGAAGATGTAAAAATACTTACGTGCGCCGATCCAATTGAAATTAAAGTTCTGGAATAATCCTTTTGAAAACTTGGTATCGAAAGACACCCCTTTATTTCGCTCCATCCAGAAGGTAATAACCAATCTAGAGATAAAGATGGCAGAAAACACCGAAGTAAATATTCCCACGATAAGCGTCGTTGCAAAGGACTCAATTTCACCTGTTCCAAAATACTTAAGAATCACGGCAACCAATAAGTGCGTCATGTTCGCATCGATAATGGAAGGCAAGGCTTTCTTGAAACCAATTTCAATCGCTTTAGACGTTTCATTTCCTGCGCGTTGTTCTTCACGA
Source organism: Flavobacteriales bacterium (assembly GCA_947463385.1). Taxonomy (GTDB): domain Bacteria; phylum Bacteroidota; class Bacteroidia; order Flavobacteriales_D; family Crocinitomicaceae; genus UBA952. Next base: position 2,865 of record CANHSL010000078.1, on the reverse strand, counting down.
ATACGCTCAAAAATCAAAATGTTCGCATCCACCGCAGTACCAATAGTTAAGATGATACCTGCAATCCCTGCAAGGGTAAGTACCGCACCGAACGATGCCAAACACCCCATAATGAAAATTACGTTTGCAAATAAGGCAATATTCGCGGCCATACCCGACTTTCCGTAATAGAAATACATGTATAACAATACGGCAAGGAATGCAAATCCAAAGGAAACTAATCCAGCATTTGAATTTTCAGCCCCGATGCTCGGGCCCACACGATTCTGTTCTTTAATTAAGCATGGCGCAGGCAACGCTCCACCATTCAATAATCCTGATAAAGACTCAGCCTCTTCAAAGGTGAAGCTACCAGAGATCTGTGTATTCCCGTTGGTGATTGGATTAATTACCGTTGGTGCAGAGTAAACTACATTATCCATGGTAATTGCTACGATTCGATCTTTATTCTCTGTGGTCATTTGACCCCACTCATCTGTTCCTTCCGCGGTCATTGCAAGATCTACCGTGATTTTACCATCACGTTGGTCGTATCCCGTTGATGCGCTTGAAATGTGCTGTCCGTTTACACGCGCCTTACCATCGATAGGCACTTTGCAAGCATAAAGCATATACCCTGTTTGTTTCTTTTTGTTATTCAACTCATCCGGTTCTGCACCCCACATGAATTTAACGTTCTTTGCTGCAAAAATTTGCTGAATGTCAGCTCTTCGTAAGATTTGATCTACGGCTGCACGGTCTTTGGCTAAGGAAAATCCGATTGCGAATTGTCCTACAGGCTGCACATAACTCATTAAGCCTTTGTCCAATCCTCCATTTAACGATTGATTTACATCTGCCAGCGACTGTGTAGTATCTGTCGTTGCGGTAGTATCTGTAGTATTATCAACTCGCTCAGGAGCCTTACTTAGTGCATCAGCAGCAGTAAGCTCAGCATTCAACTCCGAAGGCATATAGGTTTCGAAAAACTCTAAGTTCGCGGTAGATTTTAATTTTTGTGCTACGGTATTTTCGTCCTGAACTCCCGGAAGTTCAATGTAAAGACGATTTGTAGAAAGATCTTTTTGAATGTTTGGTTGCGCTACCCCAAATTGATTAATCCGACGGTACATGATTTGCTCTACCCCATCCATTGCGGAGGTTAATAAGTCTCTAAAGTACTTTTCTACCTCAGCATCTGTAGAGTTAACCCCGATTCCGTCTCCTTTTAAAAGAAGACCCAGTTTCATTTTGTTTTTCTTTGCGGAAGCAACAAACAACTCAAGGAAATCTCCTTTACCGTTCTCATATTTACTGTTGGCTTCGTTGTAAATTTTACGAAACTTCAATGAATTCGGACTTTGTGCATGACTCATTAAAAGATCTCCGGTTGAAATCTCCATGGTCACACTCATACCACCAACTAAGTCAAGACCAAAAGCCAGGGAACGCTTTTTAACTTCAGAGAATGTAGATCCAAAAATAGGATAGATTGCTTTTGATCCTCGCTCTTTTAGGATTTCGTTAATAAAAGCAGCTTTCGCTAATTCTTCACCCTCAGGCGTATTAAAGTTAACCGTAGTATTGTTTGGTAAAAAACCGATACCTTTTAAGGAATCTGTTTGCGCAAACGCTTCTTTTTTCAATTCGCTAACACGAGCAACCGCTTCTTTTTCTGCTTTACGTTCTTCACGTGTAGCATACCAAGTAAATGATAATTGATATAAACAAACTACCGTCAGTAAAATGGTTAAAAACCAAAAAAATCCCTTATTTCTCATTGAGTCGCAGTATTATCGTAAATTAAAGGGTGCAAATATAGGATTTCCCCGCATTAAAATCAACTTTTTATACCGACTTCATTGTTTAGCACAATAAACGCGATGAAATTCAAATCGTATGGATGAAATCTATTAGTGTTTTAGCGAAGGATTCCCAGCCATTTGCCTGGTTTTGTTTTGCGATATTGGCGCTAAAAATTGGTTTAGCATTTGAATTCATATACCGTTGTACTGCATCAGCAATTTCCTCTGGCACTACGTTTTCAACCACATAACCTGTCACACCGTTTTCAATACTTTCAGCCAGCCCTCCCACATTGGTTGCAATGGTAGGAAGTTCAAAGTGCTGTGAAATCCCACTGATTCCACTTTGCGTTGCGGATTTATAGGTTAGCATACACACATCGCTTGCGGAGAAAAACAGCGGCACCTCATGGTCGTCGATGTAGCGTTCGAATACGTGACAACGCTCATTCACCTTCAACTGATCCATCAATCGCTGGTATTTTTTAAAATCACCATAGGCCTCTCCCGCAATAATTAAATGATAGGAATCATCGAGTTTCGCAAGTGTTTCAATCAATACATCCAAGCCTTTATAGTCTCGAATTATACCAAAAAACAACAGGATTTTTTTATGCTTAAACTGACTCAATCCAAGCGCCTGAAGCGCCACCTCCCGATCAATTCGAGGTCCGAACTGATTATAAACCGGATGTGGAATCACCATACATTTAGCATCGGGAAGGTAGGACAATAAATCGGCCTTTACCTTTTCTGTCATAGCAATGAAGGCATCATTTCGATTCAGAAAATATCGGTTAAAGGCATGATCAAAAAATCTACGTTCATGCGGAATCACGTTATCTAAAATAGCAACACGTTTGGTGAATCTTGATTGGCGACTGAGTACAAATCCCAAGGAGGGTGCAAAAAATGTCATCCAGTATTTTGTAAGCAATACCTCCGGTTTGGTTTTTCGGATTTCTTTCGCTGTTGAGATATACGTCAATGGATTTATGGTATCCAACAACCTTCGAGCTGGTATAGCATCCGCCTTATCCTCAGGGCTTACGAATTGCGTTTTACCGGGAAACAACAGCGA
>CANHSL010000077.1 GCA_947463385.1 Flavobacteriales bacterium | reverse complement strand
TTAATGGGTAGTCCCATCGTGCTAAGTGCTCCGCTGAATAAAGCATAGACGGCTCTTTATTTACTACCCAACACGTTGATTTAGGGTCTTCCACTTGATTTAATGTATAGGCCAAATAAGGAAATTGAGCTAAAATAGCCTCCACCGCTTCCTTCCATCTGGAATCGGTCAACGGTTCTTTCAAATGTGCAATGAAGCGCAGTAAAAAAGGAGAATGGCTGCCCCAATCATTTCCAAGTTCAGTGAGCAGAATGCCTTGTTGTAGGGCGTTTAATGGAAAGGAAGTTGGTAAATCGGGCGTGTGACTTGCCTGTGAATCCTGAATAAGTTGCTCTAATAACTCCGGTGTATTGTGCGATAAGAGCGATTTGACTGAGATAAAACACCCGGCATTTTTTTCCAGCCAAGCTTGCATTTTCATCAATAAAATTGAATTTCCACCCACATGCTCAAATGCATCGGTCATGTTAAAATTGGCATGACCAAGAATAGCCTTCCAACATTGAACACTTAAGCGCGTAGAATCAAGTGGCGCTGCTGCGTGTGTTCCTTGCGCTTGAATTTGAGCTTTTAAGCGTGCTCGATCCGCTTTGCCGTTGTTATTTATCGGCATTGAATCAATGCGGTAGAATGCGCTAGGGATCATATAGTCGGGCATACGTTCTGTTGCTCGGCTTTTAATGGTTTCTATTGAATCATCGGTAACGATGAAGGCAACAAGTCGTTGTTCGGAGACCAATACACATGATTGTTGTACCTCGGGTATTTCAGTTAAAAGGCGTTCCACTTCTAAGGGTTCCACGCGGAATCCTCTAATTTTTATTTGATCGTCTTTACGTCCAATAAAATGTAAGTTCTGTTGTTCGTCTAGAAATACCCAATCGCCTGTTTGGTAATAGCGTTTACCCTCATGATACACAAATTTTTCTGCTGTTAATGGAGCGTCATTTAAATATCCGAGTGCGACATGCGCCCCGGCCGCCCATAATTCACCGGGTAATCCTTCAGGAACAATTTGGTGGTTGTTAACTAACAATATATCCGTATTGGGCAATGCTTTACCAATGGTTGGTTGTGTTATCGCTTCATTGGATGTAATGGCCTGTGCTGTGATAACATGGGTTTCTGTTGGACCGTAAAAGTTTAATAAGGTGATTCCCTTGCTTGCAATAAAATGCTTAAGTTCTTTACCGATAACTAATGCTTCACCGGTGGTAACAATATGTTTAATCGAATCACATTCCGATAGGAAGAGAGGGTCAACTTCTAAGATAGCATTCAATACGCGTGCAGGAATCCAAGATAATGTGGCATTAAAACCACGAATGTACTCCCGAATTTGTTGAATATCTAGCCGTGCTTCAAAGGGAACTTCTACTAAACTTGCTCCTAAACTCATAGCCAATAATACTTCATGGAATGAGGCGTCGAAACCAAAAGATGAGAGTTGTAGTATTACCTCTTTTGCATCAAACGGATAGGCTTGAGTATTCCAACGAATTAGATTAATCAAACATTCATGTGTCTGAATTACCCCTTTAGGTTCACCTGTTGACCCCGAAGTGTGTAAAATAAAACTGGCTTCCTTCGCATGAATAATGGGCTCATTTGATCGCTCTTGGATATGTAGGCTTAGGTCTTCAGATACTAAGGTTTTACGTATTCCCGCATTGGTATAAATGAAATCCTTTCTTGAATCCGGATAGCGTCGATCTACAGGGCAGGGTACTCCTTGGGCTAACCATACGGCTACGATGCTTAACACAAAATGATAGGTTGATTTCACATCGATTCCAACCGCTTCACCCGGTAAAATCTGGAGGGATGAGGATAATAATTTTGCTTCTTCCCAAAGTTGAGTATAGCTAATTGCTCGTTCCGTTCCTTGAATTAAGGGATGTTTCGAATCGCGTTTTAATAGGTCAAGTATGTTGGTTTCCGGCCGATGAATTTGCGTTCCATGCAAGCGCTTTGTGCGCACGAATAGTCCTTGCGTTTGTTCAAGCGGTATATCCCATGGCATTGCACTCAACCACTTCCCAAAGTGATTTAATATATGCGTCACATACAGACTTGCATAAATACGGGTATCATGAAGAATAGCCAGTTCAAATCCGTTTTCTTTAGGATAAACAAGCGTTGTCCAAGCAGCACCCGTACGTTCGTTAAAGGCGCCAATTTTAATTCCCTTTGCTGAAAGTAAAGAAAAATCAATGGGGTAATTTTCAAAAACAAAGAGGTGGTTGAGTTGATTCTCGGTTACATACGCATTGATCGGGTCTTGAGTGTGCTTTGCATCTTCTTGAAGCATGTTAAAGATACGTCTTGCATAATCGACGAATGTTTCGGAGTGGCTAACGTGTGCATGAAAAGGTAGTGTCCGTATATACATGCCGAGTTCATCCATTGCACTTTCATCCCGCAGTGAAACGACGTTTCCAAACTGTATGGATGTTTTATCGAACAATACCCCAAGAAAAGCACTCCATGCAGCCATCATGAAGGCATGCTGAGATAGGTTTTCCTGCCTGATTCTGTCCATTTCTTCAAACGGAATAAATACACTGCTTTTATGGTATTCCACTTCGTGTGTTCTTGCAGGCAAGGGGGGAACTAACAGTTCTTGTTCCTGAACTTGAACCCGTTGTTTCCAATACGTTTTATTTTTATCGAGCAGAACTTGTGCACAACAAAACGAAATGAATCCGTCAGAAGAAGCACGTACATTGCCCTCTAAGGCATCCAGCATTAGTTTACTAAAAATACCCAATGACCAACCGTCCAGTAATAAATGATGATGTGTCCATACAATGGAATGCGCATGAGCACAGGGGATGATGGTTAAGCGCGATAAATTTTCATGCAGTTCGAATCCCTTGCTGAAATCCGAAGGCATGAAGTGATCAAGGTCCTCCCCTTCAAGAATCCGAACCTCAATGAGAGTTTCCGGATGCACTTCAAACAGATAGGCTCCATGTTTTCTTGTAATTCGTGCGCGTAAAAGGGGGTGGTTTTTACACACGTTTTCATAAGCCAATTGAATTGCTTCTGGTGAAAAGGAATTCGTTATCTCATAGGATAATTGTTCCACATACAAGGACTTATTTTCCGCTTTGAGGCAGTCAATTAAAATTCCTTCTTGTGCTTCGAGTAAAGGAAAAAAATAATGGTCAGGCTGATAGGGTAATTGGTTCAATTCATGAAAGGCATGAATGGGATTTTGCTTCGGAGTTGCTTCCTGATTTTGCTTTGGATTCAACAGGGCAAGGGCAGTTTCACTAAATAACTCCGGAACACTTAATTCCCAACCTTCTTTTTTTAATCGATTAATTAAGCGAATCGCAACGATACTATCACCACCATTTTGTAGAAATGAGCGATTCAGATCAATGGAAGCCCCTAGAAACTCTTGAAAGATTGCTGAGATTTGATTGGAAGCTACCTGCGGTTGAGTAAGGGGGATTGATTGTGCGAATAGGGCACGTTCATCAATTTTTCCACTTTGGTTTAGCGGGAATTCCGAAACATACACAAAGCTTGAAGGGATGGCGTAGTCTGCCAGTATGCCTCGAAATTGGTCCGGATTCAGTGTGTTCGTGTCACCTTTGTAAAATGCAATTAATTTGTCCTGTGCAAAGAGTACAATGAAATCGCATTTCGCGACATGCTTTTTTAATAAATATTCGATTTCACCTAACTCGATTCGGAAGCCCCGAATTTTAACTTGGCGATCTCGTCGGCCGAGGTAATAATACGAATCCCCAATTTGCCAAGCAAGGTCGCCAGATTTATAGTGCCGCCCGAGTTCATTCTCGGCGAATTTTTCATCGGTTAATAATGGATTTTGATAATAGCCATTGCAAACCCCGTTCCCATAGACATAAATTTCCCCAAGAAATCCCGAAGGAACCATCGTTCCAGCCGCATTCATCAAGCAAACCTCATAACCGGGCAATGCCATTCCAATATTACTTTGGAGTTCGGGTTGGACCTTGTGAAACGTAACATGTACAGTCGTTTCTGTTATTCCATACATGTTGACCATGGTCATGTTTGGATAGGTGTCCATCCAAGAGGTTAAGCGGTTGCTTTGTAATTTGTCTCCTCCAAAAATCACATAATCGAGATGGCTAAGTTGCTTAAGGTCTTCATCCACCAACATAAGATTGTAAAATGATTTTGGTGTCTGGTTCAATATATTAACCTGCTTTTCTTGTAATAATTTATGGAATCTGAAGGTGTCTTGAACTTCTTTTCTGTCGGGGATAAAGAGTGTAGCCCCATTTAACAAAGCGCCCCAAATTTCCCATGTTGAAAAATCGAACCCATAACTGTGCGCTAAAATCCAGCGGTCCTCAGGCTTAAATGAAAACAGCGTATTTGTCCCCTCGAAAAGGTTCAATACATTTAAATGATTGACTGCGCAGCCTTTGGGTATGCCCGTGGTACCTGAGGTATAAATTAAATAACATGTATCGGTGAGCTCGCTATTGCTCCGTTTGAAATTAGCATGCTCGCTTCGTTTTGTAGGGTCGATTATCCGTCCGTTGAAGCTTGGGTTTAGATCTGAAATGATCACCTCAATTCCAGCATTTTCAATAATAAACGCACGACGATCTTCTGATACTGTGGGGTCAAGTGGAACGTAAATCCCACCACATTTTAGAATAGCGAGAAATGAAATAGGTATGGAAGCTGAATAGGAGGTATGTACACCCACGCAGGCACCTTTGTTGATGTTTAACATACCTGCTAATCTGTTTGACGCGTCATCTAATTCACTATAATTCAAGACGCATCCGGTATGATCTTCTACTGCAATATGCTTTGGGAAGTGTTGAACCATTTCTTCCCAACGTGCAAGTATGGATTGTAAGCGTGGTTTATGCTGAGTTAATCGTAGTTTTGGAGCACTGTTAATTGTGAGTGCTTGAACGAACGAAGTGCAAATTTCAACGGCTGCAGCTCGGTCAATTTTCTCAAGATTCCAGCAAAAGTTAACGTTGAGGTTATTTCCTTTAGGACTTAACACAATCGTTAGTACATAGTGTGGCTTGGAATAAAAATAGGCTTCAATCTCGGAGTTAAGGGTCGGTTCAACAACCCAACAATGATCAAAAGCATTTTGTGTAAAATGGTCTTTTACCCAACCGGTCGCTTGCGCTTTAATTGCTTGCCTAGTTTGCGCTAATTGTTCAGGGCTTACGTCTGAATGGATTCTTATCGGCCACGTTTGCACGAAATATCCCAAGGCTGTACTGGATTCAATGGATGCATCCCTAGCAGAGAATACCTCTCCAATAATGATTTCCTCTAATCCCGATGCTTGTTGTAGATACTTTAGCCATTCCAACATAAATGTTTCATAAGACACATTTTGTAATTCAAACGATTCTCTCACATATCCTTTTTCAGGCACTGCAGGAGGAGGAACTAAACGCTCCAAGCTGAATGGAGTAAGCTCAATTTTTTCAGCTCCTACGGATTGTGTTTTCGGATTCCAATCCGAAAATGTAAGGCTTGAATTTGAGTCAAGTGCGGACAAGGCAAGTTGAACGGAAATCCCATCAAACAAGAGGTGATGATATACTAAACAAAAACACTGTCCAATCCCTGTTTCAACGAGATATACATGGAATAAGGGTGGTTTTTGCACATTAAAGGTATGGTCTTGCGCAAGAATCCAAGAATTCACTTGATAAACATCCGTTAATTCAGGCTTATTTACTAAGCTTATTGGGTAAATTGAATTTTTTAATCGAATTCTAAGGGGGTTGGTCTGCTCATAGAGGTAACAATCTTTTAGACGTTCAATTGAATCAATCCAACGCTTGACATCACCTTCGGTTAATCGTTGATTCGTTAAGGCAAGTACAGCATATTCTATGTAGCTAGAGGTGTCATTGGTAGATTGAAAAACCAAAAGGCTTTCCTCGATGGGGGTCGTTTTAAATGCTTTTTGTATATCGTCTTTAGAAAAATTCATTAGCGGTTCAAAATTCCAAGGATATCATCCATGTCAATGTCATCAATATTGATTTCATGCGATGAGTCACGTTCGTCTTCCGAATTTTCTTCTTCAAGTAAGGTTTTTATAAATGGCTTGGCCATAACTTTTTGAGAAGAAATTACAATTCCATTAATCGTAAGCTCATTACAAAGAGAAAGCAAATCTATACTATTCCATCCATATGCAAGCAGAGAATCTTCCGAATCACCGTATGTTTTTTCAAAAGATTTTAAAACAAGGTAAACTTTCTGTTCTTTTTCTGTTGCATTAGGTTGCCATTGGTTCCTGGATTCTCGTTGAATTGGAATCTGTTTGATCAAGGTTTTCTTATCGATTTTTCCATTTTGATTTATAGGCCAAGTGGTATTAAATTGAATAAGATCTGGTTGTTGGTATGGTGGAATATGTTTAGATAAATATGCCCTTATCTCGGGTTCGCTTAAGCTCAGTTCATGCAGTAATACACTCACGCCGTCCATTTCAAGGACACAGCATTGTGCTAATTCTTCGAGTGAAGCGATTAGATGTTCTATTCGTCTAGCCGGTATTCTTTTTCCATTTACTTTGATGAAGTCATCTTGCATCCTTCCAGAAATTATGAGTCCATGGATCGGATGGATGAACGCTCGGTCTCCCGTTTTATAGCCAAGTGTTCCGTCTTCATGCGCAATGTATCGTTCGGATTTCAATAAAGGAGTTCCAACGCACGCGCCAGAAATGTGTAATTCTCCCCAAATACCCATCGGAACGATATGTCCGTTTGGTCCATGAACCGTAAATTGCTGCTCCCCGAGCGGAGCTCCAAGTGGAAATTGTTGATTCATTTCAAGAAGCGGGTATAGCGCAGAGTCAATGCTTACTTCGGTTAACCCATAGCTGTTATACATCTTAATTCCTTCCAACTTCGTAATTGCACTATACAAAGAATGCGTCATGGCTTCAGAACCACAAATTAAATGGCTTAAACCTTCCAGTTTTGGATTGTTTTTAAGGATGAGTTGAATAAATGAGGGCGTGGATTCAAGATGGCTAACTTGGTGCTTTGTGATGAGTTGACTAATGAGAAGTGGGGATAAGCGTTCGCTTTCTGTTGCAAGAACTAAGGTGCTTCCGAGAAAAAGGCTTCGGAATAAATCTCCGAAAAACACATCAAATCGCATGTCTGCAAGACTAAGATGAACTGCGTTTTCATTAATGTTTAAGCGATTTTTCCAATCAAATAATAAGGTTTCAATACCCGCTTGCTGTATTAAAATTTGTTTTGATTCTCCGGTACTTCCTGACGTTTCAGCTAAATAAAGAAATTGGCCTGGAGGCATTTTAACTTCTTTCGGTTTTGTAAAAGAAATTATTCCGCCCTGTTTCCATTGCTTAAGGATCATTACAATGGTCTCTATGCTTCTATTTGGTGATAAAAATAACAGTTGGGATTCCTTTGGTTCTGTGCTTATTCGTTTTTTGAGTTCCCCGAATGTTATTTTTTCATCAGCACATATAATCGCTGTGTGATCATCATTTGCTTTATCAAATAGACTCCAAAATTCAATGGTATTTTTTAGATCCTTAGTTAATTTTGCCTTGGGTAAATTTAGTTGGGGCTCTTTGCCGTCAAGCAGTGCTAATACGCCAAGCAAATAAGCATTAACGAAGCATCTCCAAAACGATATATCGGCAAGGTCCGTGCGCACGTCGAATGAAAGACGAAGTGACTCTTCTCCAAATTCTAGTACATGCATTGAAATAATATTCTCATCCACTGAAGTGGGAAGAAAGGTAAAGCTTGCTTGCAGTTCGTCGGTATTTTTCTCATACGCTTCTTTCTGGTATGAAAACAGTGCGTTGAATGCCGTACGTTTTCGCTCCTCGGATAACCACGTTAATAATGGGTATTCTTGATTTCTAAAACAATTTTTTATTACGGTTTCCAATTCGCTTATTTTGGAAATCGGCACGTGGCTGACGGGAAGAAAATTTACGCGCGTCAAAAAATCCTGTTTCGCAATTTTACCACTCCTGTTGCGCAATGCCATTCCGGTTTGGATTGGAATACCAAGATGGGTTTCAATTCCATCAAGGTAATGCTGAAAACAACCTAATAAAAGCGTAGAAAGATTCAGTTGCAGTTCCTTACAACGTTGAGATATTTCTTTTTTTCTGTTGTGTGAAAGATTAAATGTAATTCGTTCTATTGGACCTAAACCCAGTGGTTCAATGGGTTTTAAAGGACCTAGATCAATCCTATTTAATGAGATTTCAATTCCTACCTTATTTTCTGATGTTCTTACAGCTTGTTTTCCTTCATAAATATCCTTGAGGTCTTCCCAAAAGATTTGAAAACTATGCGCATCAGCTAACACATGATGCAAACAAAGTTTGAGCGTTATTTGATCATTAATTTGGTACAGATTAATAGCCCATAAGCAACTCAACGATAATTCGGATGCTTCATTTTTGTTGAGAGTAAAGATTCCCGTTGGGTTTTTATCAATAACCCAAGACGTCAAATCCTCGCTTAATTTTAAATAGGGCCAAGTACGCTCTTTTAAAATTAAATCAACAGATTGGGCCAGCCGATCAAATGACGCATGTTTTATTTCAGCAATTCCAACCAATTGATTACTCAAGGAGCTTCCGAGGGCTTGCTCTTGGCGAATAAATAATTCTTGATATGGAAGCACCTTCATAGGGAGCATCGTTATTTATTTCAATGGATTAATCTATGCGTACCAACCCTTTACTTACGTTTTGACCCTTATAGCTGCACTGCAACCAATAGGTGCCACCAGCGATTCCCGTGGTTTCTAAGGTAAACGGTGAAGGAGGTTGCTGGATTTCCTGCAGTAACCTGCCCGCAGCATCATAAAGCGTAAAGGTAAAGGCTTCGTTCTGTGGAATGTTGTGCGTGATGATCGGATTGTTCACGGATGGATTGGGTTGAATACTCACTTGAATTTCACCATCCGTTATTTGAATTTGTTTGCTTGATTCGCCTATACATCCCAAGGTATCGATTACGGTCATATGCACCTCATAAATACCTGGAGTTGCATAAATATGGCTCACGGTCTGCCCACTGGCCAAAAAGGTTTGATCGCCGAAATCCCAAAGGTATTGGCTGTTCGTACCATTATTACCAGCGAAAATATAATGTACATCACCTGCTACGTGCAAGACTTGAGTGAAGGTGGAATCAGGTGCAGAGATGCTCACCGTCATTGGAAGTGTGCGTTGACAACCAAAGCCATCTTCCACTCTTAAATTATAAGTACCCGGGGTGCTTAACGTTATTGCGGCAGTTTCAGGTCCAGGAATCCAATTGTAGGAGTAACTCGGATTGTAGGGAGCGGTGTAGGTTATTCCTTTACAAACTGCAGTGTCAGAAGGAATTACAAGGTCTGGAAGCACGGCGCCAAAAGGAGCCAGTTCATTATCAATCCATGTTAAGCGCTTATATAGAAATACTTTCATGTTCTGTACTTGTGCCAAATATGTGCTCGCACCTAAGGTTTGCCAAACCGCAAAATTCCGGTCGGCAGGCCCTTGAAATAAGGGAGCAGAAACGCTATCAATAAAGGCCATAAACCTCGGAGTTTTCAATACATTTTCCCTCAAACTGAACCAACGACACGCCAATTCATGTCGATAAACTGAATCTGAATACAACTTCGACCACCAAAATGGAAAAGGCCAATACGGATGCGTATTCTCCCATACCCAGCCGGAATTTGGGTCATCAGCCATCGCACGGTCATAATCCCATGGCGGACCGATACACAATTTGTTACCGTCAGTATCTTTTTCTTTGTACATGTAAGTACTCCTACCATAACTGTCGTAATTCATGCTGAATTCATTCACAATCAAGAAATCGATAAACGTTCCCACATCAATCCACTTGCGATATCCCAAGGAATCGTTTGTATAGTTAATGCCATTCAGTGCATTTTCAAACGAATCCACATAGGTTTTGATGTAATTCGCTTGTACCGGAAGGATGGAATCGGCCTTGGGATAGACATATTTAAATTCTACGGCATGTGGCGAGGTAGCGCTATTAATCGGTGGATATACAGAGTTCCAAGCTGCCGGATCGCCGTTAATGTTCATTTCAATGATATATCCACCAGTCAGGGCGCTTCCCGCGGTATCCGCTGAGGTAAGTTTGGCAATATCCACGCGATTATTGTCTCGTTTTACTTTTTCTGTCAAGGTGTAAACTCCAATGTACGTTCCGTCAAGAAAGATTTCACAAAGTCTTGTACGAGGGGCGTATCGACCCATACGACGTGCAAATTCATAAGTCACGGTATTAACCAATAAGGAATTATCCAGGTATTCTGCCTTGAAAATCCAGTCGTTTTCTGCCGGCATGCCTAACAAGGAGGTGTCAATCTTGTTCCCGTTTACATCTACCAAATCAAAGTCGTAGTTTTTCTTGGGATACCCCGGCCCAGTAAATCCTTGCCATTCGGTCATAATGGTTCCTTCATAACTATAAAGGGTATCTGCGGTAGAATTAAGTTGCCCCTGACCATTGTCAATGATTTCCATAACAACAGGTACTTTAACGTCGTTATTTATCGCACTATTTACGGTAGTTAATTTAACGATTGGCAGCACTGAGGTCATTGCGCCTTCAAAGGTGATTGAAAAAGGAATGCTTGTAGCACAAGCAGCATTTGCTTTTAAGCCGATTTTAATGATGTACGGAATACCTGCGGTAAGTAGGGGGTGAAGATCTGCTTGGAACCCACAGCTTGCATTATCGTCGTTATAGTATAAGGTACCGGCCGCCGATCCGTTGAAATCTACGTTTGCACAATTGTTATACATCCAAATTCGCGTATCACAGGCGCTCAAGTTACAGGTTGATATCGCGTAAATCCCTGTAGTATCGGGAGTGAACGAATAATAAATGTTTTCTTGAGGAGAAACTGTTACCCCGGTATCAATTGGGATTGGATT
>CANHSL010000076.1 GCA_947463385.1 Flavobacteriales bacterium | reverse complement strand
TATTTCGTGTTCTTGCTCCCAATCAATGGCGCCAATTTTAAATTTCAATACGGAATATCCTTCCTTAACTTTTTTCTCTACTTGATCTTGCATCCATTCCGGAGAGCCCATCCAAATTAACCCATTGATAGGAATGGCGCGTTCTCCCCTGGCAAAGGAATTATCGAATAAGAGTCCAGGGACAGGAGATAAGCAAGCACGAAGGGCGCATTCTAAACCGAAACGTATCGAAGGGAAATAACTTAATTCGGGTAAGAACTCATCCAAGGTGAACAGCAAGTGATCCAGTGGAATTGAACATTGGTTCAAGCGAAGGATAATATCGGACAACTGCTTTTCATACTGCGCATCATTGATATAATCAGGAGAAAGCCCTTCAATGATGCTGCATTCTCCAACACCTTGCTTCCCATCAACGCTTAGGGTAATAAGCCAAAGTTTCTTTGTAGAAAGCACTCCCCGGCTTGTTCCTGCGGGAAAATTAAATGCTAATTCATGCTTTTGGACTGTGAAAACCGGGCTTACATCCATTGATTGTACCATGATTGAAAACTAAAATAATACCAAATAAACAAACTGTTTGTATCCTTTCCATTTAGAAATGACCTTACTTCGCGCTCCAATTCAGGTCCCTTAAAAATCCCTTGTTCTTTAATAAACCTTGGTTCGATGAAATCCAACAGTTCTGATTTCAAATATTCCCTCATCCATGCGGCAATTGGGATAGCGAATCCTTTTTTAGGTCCTTGCATTAAGGCTGTTGGAAGTAGGTCGTGTGCAATATGTTTCAACAGAATTTTAGTGTCTTTTCCATCACATTTATAGTGATCAGGTACTTGCGCTAAGAACTCAAATAAGTCATGATCTAAAAACGGTTCTCTACCCTCCAGTCCAACGGCCATGGTAGCACGATCCACCTTGTGGAGGATGTCATTCGGGAGATAGTTGATGCTGTCATTAAGTAACATAGTTGCCAGAGGCGATCTTCCTTGGTAAAAGGGCAGCTTTTCAGGTATGTTTCGTTGATTAATCAGCTTAGTTAATGCATCATTTGACATGGAGGTGGTCATGGCATGCATATATGATTCAACGGAAAAATCGCTCATCAGGCGTGCGAATTTTTGCACACGTTGCGCGTTCAGTCCGGACAGGCCGCTAAACCCGATTGCGTTGGCTATACTTGAACCAAGAACGCTTGGGAGGTAGCGAACCGCATTGGGAATACGCGAATAATAGAGGTGTCTGTTATACCCTGCGAATAACTCATCCCCTCCATCGGCACTCAAGGCTACCTTTACCGAATTGGCAGCATGTTTTGCGACAAGATATGTTGGAATGGCACTGCTATCTGCAAAGGGTTCGTCATAGATTGTAGGTAGCATCGGAATTACCTGTAATGCTTCATGTAAGTCACAGGTGATTTCCGTGTGTGTAGTTCCTAAGTAATCGGCAATCTGTTTTGCTTTTGGGCCTTCGTTTAGTCCAGCATCAGGGACCGCTACTGTAAAGGTTTTAAGGTCTTTGTGTGTTTGTGTTAAGCATGCCGCAGTAGTTGCCGAATCATAGCCCCCAGAAAGGAACAAACCAACAGGTACATCAGCCACCATTCGTAAATTAATGGAATCAAATAGTAAGGCGCGCGTTCGATTTTTTGCTTCTTCAAAGGAAATAGAAAGGGGTGCTTTGTGAAACGCTTTCTCTGGACTCCAAAACGTATTTTTCTCCACTTGAAGGGTATTGCAATCAACCGTAAGGACGGTACCTGGTTCTACTTTATAGGTATGATTAAAAATGGAATGTGGCGCGGGGATGTTTCCGTATTGAAAAAAATACCAAATACTTTCCATGTTCAGCTCTTTCTTGAACCTCGGATGGGAATGCAAGGGTTTTAACTCACTTCCGAACAACAACAAATGACTGTCTACATAGTAGTATAGAGGTTTAACTCCAAAGCGATCACGAATTAAATACACCTTCTGAGCTGAGCGATCGAAAATTGTCAAGGAAAACATTCCTTTGAAATACGCTAGCGCCTTTACGTTCCACGCATGAAATGCGAGGAGTACGACTTCAGTGTCTGAATTCGTTTTAAATGAATATCCCGCGGAGATCAGTTTCTCCTTAATCTCTTTATAGTTATAAATTTCGCCATTAAACACTATGGAAAGGTGTTCATAATGTACGGGTTGATTGGCTAAGGCACTGGTATCAATAATAGATAAGCGACGGTGTGCCAACCCTAAAGAAAAGGAATCTGATTCCAAGAAATACTCACCTCCTGCATCCGGACCTCGATGGATTAAGGAATCCCTCATACCCACAAGAACCTCGTTTGAAGTCTCTTTGCTTAAATCAATAAATCCGGCGATTCCACACATCAGGTTGTACTCGTTATTTTAGGTTTACGAAAGGTTAATAAAAGGAAGAAAAAAGGCAATGCAATCGCTCGAATTCGAACAAGAACCCCAAAAAGAATTGATGTATACCCAGCCATAAAAGCAATCAGCAAAACAAAGGTAAATGCATAAATTGCGAACTCGCTTTTGAACAAATATCTTAAGTTGCTAAATACATTCTTATTCATTAAAAACCAAAGGGATAAGACGATGAGTAATAAACTTTCCAATTGATTAACCACGAAATTCAGTCCAAGATTCTCAGTAATAAAAGGTCGATAGAGGGCAATAAAAACGGATTCTGGCATAGCTAACAAGATACCAGTTGGGGTGCCATCCATGGTCGAAAGCTCATATTTTGCCCCTGAATAAATCGGATTTTGACTAAAATCTGATTGGGTGATCTGTGCCTCTCGAATTAAGGCTTGGGTTTGTTCGGCATAAGCAATCAACATAAAACCACTCACCAATAGCGCATATACAAACAATCGAAATAATAGTAAAATAATTGGACGTTGTGATAAGCGGCTACCATAGCGAACCACAATGGAAAGGAAAAAAGGTGCAATAATGGCAAGCGCAATGAACTGACGGAGACTCAATAACAAGTAGAAGATAGATACCATTAATAATACGCGCCAAATAGAACGTTTTCGGTCCCATTTAAGCCAAAGAAACAATTGATAAATGAGCAGTAGTGCAAGGGTATATACTTGACTATCCTTGCTTATTCCCGAGCACCAGAAGGTCACCGATGGAAAAAACAAAAAGGCAAACAGTACGGCTTTTGAATTAAACGCTTCATTGCTTGTAATGCGATAGACCATAAGCCATGAAGTAAAAAACACGAGGGATGCTATGAGCAAGGTGGTAGCCCAGAAGCTATTGAAGGTAAGCGCTGAAAAGATTGATAGTATTTTAGCGGCATTCCAAGCTTCCGCTTCACGCCAAATCCAACCTGGAGGATAACCTGTTTCCGAATTAAAATGAAACGTAATACCCATAGATCTTTCCGTGCTCCAAAGTTCTTGAATATATCCCATGGGGTTATCTAGGAAGAGTTTATTAAGCACCGTCGCACTCTCCCAATACGCATTAATGTCACCACCACCGAGAGTAAATAGATAAACCACAGCAAATATGAGCGCGAAAAATATTTTGAATCCCCACCCTAAATAAAAAAACTTTCCTATCTGATCATTATTGTAGCGCATCCGCAAGTAACGTCCAACCCAAAAAAGAATGAAAAACCAAAGTACCACACTTAGTACCTCAGCAATTGAGAATAGTTGAACTTGATTCATCGGATTAAAGTTAACCAATCCATCAGGAGTGATGGTATTTTTCACCTTTATTAATGGTGCACGCCCTGTATAGTTGTTCTAAGAAAATAGTCCGTACCATTTGATGCGAAAACGTCATTTTCGATAAGGATATCTTACCATTAGAACGGGTATAGAGCTCGTCCGAAAAACCAAATGCACCGCCAATGCAAAAGGTGATTTTTTTTGCACTGTGTAATTCATGATTGGCGAGCACAAGAGCAAATCCTTCCGAGGTATAGCTTGTTCCTTGTTCATCCAGTAAAATAACATGCTGATCTTCTGATATTTTAGATAAAAATAATTGTCCTTCTTTATCTTTTAGCTGAGAAGTTGTTAAGGATGCCGCTTGTTTTACATCAGGTAATTCAATACGCTCATAACTCACATAATGGCTAAGGCGTTTTTCATAGGTTTGCTCTAACTCTTTGAGGGCATTGGATACCGTTTTCCCAATGAACATCAATCGAACCTTCATGTTAACGCCCTGTTCTTACTTCCTTAAGTGTATTAAAGAAAATGATACCGTATCCAATGGCTAGCATCAAATGAAAGGGAACCATCCCTAAATCACCAAAAGCCAAGCGATTTAATGCGGTAAATCCGAAAATCAACATAAATATGCCTTCGGCAACATTCAAAATTGATAAGCTTTTCTTGTCGTATTTATTTCCGGTAAACTCATCCTTTTGAGCCACATTAAATTTTGGTGTTCTAACAAATGAACTTTTAATGCGCAAATACCCCTCAATAACCGCTACCGCATTGCTCATAGACAAGGCCATTGACACGGTTAAAAACTGTACAAAACGCTTAATGAATTTGAATAAATCGTTCCAAAATCTCCCGGTTTTATCTCGGTAAGAATTCCAATAGTAAAAGGCAAGGAAAACAGTACTTGAGATAAAAAATGCCCCAAATTGAACGAAATAATTCAAATCTGAAAAAGAATCCTTGATGTGTAGAATAAATAAACTTAGAATCGATAAGATTAAGATGAAAACAAACACTGAGGAGTTAAATAAATGCGCCATTCCATGCACTCGATCCGAAAATCTTACCCCGGGATGGGTAAGTAATTTACCCCGCATTTTAATAAAGCACTCTGCTCCTCCTTTCATCCAACGATGCTGTTGACTTTTCAATGCAGACATAGTAATTGGCAATTCTGCTGGTGACTCCACATCTTCTAGATAAGTAAACTTCCATCCCCTCATTTGCGCACGGTAGCTCAAATCTAAATCTTCTGTAATGGTATCATGTTCCCATCCACCTGCATCTTCAATGCACTTTTTTCTCCAAATTCCAGCAGTACCGTTAAAATTAATAAAGTGACCTGTTGAATTACGACCTTGCTGTTCTATTGCAAAATGTCCGTTTAATCCGAAGGCTTGAAGTTCTGTTAGTAGGGAATATGATTTATTCAAGTGACCCCAACGCGTCTGTACTACCCCAACATGTTCATCATTAAAGTAGGGAACGGTGCGTAACAAGAAATTTTCATCTGGAACAAAATCCGCGTCAAAAATCGCAATGAAGTCACCTGTAACTCGGTCCATAGCAGCATCCAAGGCTCCGGCCTTATATCCTGTTCTGTCTACGCGATGAATGTGCTGGATATTTACCCCCGTAGCAGCAATTTCCGCCACTTTTTTAGCAATAATGTCTTTGGTTTCATCCGTGGAGTCATCCAATACCTGAATTTGTAATTTATCCTTTGGATAGGCAAAACGTGCAGCGGTTTCAATAATTCGCTCAGCAACATACATTTCGTTAAACATTGGCAGTTGAATTGTAACCTTAGGTGCTTGCTCCAAATCAAAAGACGGCATCGGTAATTTAGGATTGCGTTTTGACCTTCTGTACGCAATGGCCAATGAAAGTTGAATCACGCTGTAGTAAAAAATCATGATCAAGCAAAGTAAATAAACAATTAAAATCACTCGTGCCAACATGTGAGACCAATAATGTTCTTGAACCACTTTTTTACCATTAACCACAGTGGTTCGATCTCCCCAATTGAATAGCCATGTTACTTTCAAGCGGGCAGCAAAGGGCTGTGTTTTACTAAAGGTATAATGCTCCAAATGTTCTTTAGAATTCGTTCTAAAAACCTTTAGCGTATCTTTTCTGTAATCTTTGTCTGTAAGGATTAGTATGCTTTCACCAATCGGAACATTATTAAATGTAAAAACTCCGCGTCGCGTTTCCGCATTAAATCGTTCTCCTGTCTCTTTTGAAACCAACAACAAGGAAACCTCATCCACATTCCTGCGGGTTTTAAAATCAACCAAATACCCCTTGATTAATTTCGATCTTAACCTCATGGTAGAAGCATGGGCATCCTGATTAAAGGCAATAATCAGTAGGCTGAATAAAAGTAATTTTCTCATATTAAACTTATGGCGCAGGTTGATTTCAAGAAGCAAAGATAAATTAATCTTTGATTAAAGTCATTTCATTTACTAAATGCGTTGCCCCGGAATAAATATCCATCACCCAAAGTACGTAGCGAATGTCCACTACAATATTCCGACAACGGTTCGGATCAAACAAATAATCACTCATTGTACTTTCCCAGGATCGGTCAAAGTTTAAGCCCATCAAATTCCCTTTTTCATCTAATACCGGAGAGCCTGAATTACCTCCAGTGGTGTGATTTGAACCTGTGAAACACACCCATAATTCGCCGTCCTGAGCATAGGGGCCATAGGTTTTATTAGATGCCAATTCGAACATTCTTGGCAGCAATTCAAAATCCGGATTTCCCGTACTATTTTTTGCAATCATTCCATCTAAGGTGGTATGTTCGGTGTAGGCCATGCCGTCTACAGGGGAAGACCCTTCCAATTGTCCGTAGGTAATTCTTAGGGTTGAATTGGCGTCTGGCCAGTGTTTTTCATTCGGAAACATGACATATTTGCCTTCAACGTAAAGCTGCATCCAAGGAGTAATTTTTGCCTGGTATTTCTTGAAGGCTGGAGCCACCTCTTGCACGAATAACGGATAATAGGTGTTATAAAACATGTAGGCCGGATCTTTCGCTAACTTATTAACCGATTTATTTGAAAAGGATTTTACAAACTGAATAAACCGCGTAGAATCGGTAAAAATTGATTTGGCATAAATATTACCTGAGAGTGTCGCAACATTTATCAAATTCCAATTCTTGTTTGTCGAAATTTCAGCCCGTTGATATTGTAGGGTTAGTGCGCTGAACATGGATTGATCTACTGCACTGTTATAGTTTTTAAAAAACGCTCGTGCACTGGCAATTAATTTATTCTTTTCAGCAGAAAATACGTCGGGCGAGGCTCCAGTATTCGAAGCGTTTAATAGCTCACTAGATGCTTTTATCATTTTAAAAAATTCAGGACCGTAGAAAAAATATTCAACCCCCATGGCATAGCGGAACTCTTTTTCTGAATTATTCTTTACGTACTGATTCAATGAATCCAAGGCGTTGGCATATTTTTTCCATTCCGGTTTAGATTCGGTCATTTTTCGGTATGCCGCTTCCTCGCGTTGTTTGACTGCAACACCGTCTAAATTTTTCAATCCTTCTACTTGCCCTATCCATTTTTTCCAAGCATTGGCTATGGATGCTTGCTTCGCGGAATATTGGATTCGAATCAAATCCGATGATTTCATGCCCGCATCAATGGCTGCCAAGCTTTCATCCCGCATCGCAATGCGCGCAGGACGTTCTTTTTCAATAATAAATTTCAAATATTCAGAAACCACGTGCTGTTCGGTAACGCCGGGAAATCCATATACCATGGTGAAATCACCTTCTTTCCGGTCTTTAAACGAGATGTTCAAATACTGAATTGGCGTGTAGGGAACATTATCCGCTGAATAGGTGGCGGGTTTATTATCCGGTCCTGCATAAATTCTAAATACCGAAAAATCTCCGGTATGTCTCGGCCAAACCCAGTTATCTGTATCCCCGCCAAATTTCCCAATTGAATTAGGTGGGGTCCCTACAAACCGGATGTCTTTAAACACTTCTTTAACCATTAAGTAGTAAGCATTTCCGTAGTCAAACGCCTTAATTTCCGCTTCATAATGCGTCCCTTCAATGGCTGTTTTTACAAGAGCCGCAATGTTTGCCGCTATAGCCGACTGGTCGAGTTTTCCTTGAGTGTTTTGCAATACTAACGCGGTAACATCCTCGATTCGAACGATGCGTGTTGCAGTTAGGCCTGGATTGGTTAATTCATCTTTTTTTTCTTTTGCCCAAAATCCATTTTTCAGGTAGTCGTGTTCTAAACTGGAATGCGACTGAATTTGCGAATACCCGCAGTGATGGTTAGTCAATAAAAGCCCCTGACTTGAAACCAATTCCGCGGTGCAACCTCCACCAAACTGAAAAATAGCATCTTTCAAACTGGCATGGTTTACACTGTAAATTTGGTCAGCTGTCAATTTCATCCCCCGCGCCTGCATGTCCGATTCAAAGGCCTTAATAAGCAACGGAATAAGCATGCCTTCATCTGCCCACAAGGAACTGATCGCAAGATTAAATGCAAGAACAAGAGAAAAAAGTTTGATTTTCATGAATTAGATTTTTCCAAAAGTACTTCAAAAGTTTAAAATCGACGTTTATTTGGTTTGCTTACCTTTGCGCTTCAAATGATGAAGGTACTTACAAGTTTAACAGCACTTCCGATCTTACAGAATCCTATAGTGACACTTGGCACATATGATGGGGTGCACATCGGACATCGGAGTATTCTGACACAGCTTATTAATAAAGCAAAGGAAACGGGTAAGGACAGTATGCTTATTACCTTTGATCCGCATCCGAGACAAGCCTTGGGACTAGGAGAGATTTCGCTTCTTAGCACCCTTGAGGAAAAGACAGAATTACTTTCTACCACGGGGTTAGATTACGTGTTGGTCTTGCCATTCACCAAAGAATTCTCCAACCAAGGAGCTAGAGACTTTATTACGAATGTCTTAATTGATCAGTTAAACATATCAGAAATTATATTGGGCTACGATCATAAATTCGGACATAATCGGGAAGGCGATGTTAACTTGTTAGCGGAGGTACTTACTAAAACAGGTCGTTTTGTTACAGAGATTCCTGCGCAAGATGTGGATGAGATAATCGTAAGTTCAACAAAAATTAGAACCGCTTTAATTCAAGGGGAAGTTGAAAGCGCCAATCGCTTATTGGGATATAATTACCAAGTTAAGGGAACGGTAGTTAAGGGAAAGCAACTTGGAAGAACCATTGGATATCCAACAGCTAATATTGAACCCTTGAACGATTCCAAACTAATTCCCGGGAATGGAGTTTATGCGGTAACAACGTGTATTGACGGCATTACCTATCACGGGATGATGAATATTGGGATTCGTCCTACTGTGAGCGATTCGAATCACCGAGTAATTGAGGTGCATTTATTTGATTTTAATTCAGATATTTACGGGGATACTGTAACAATCTCCTTATGTCATCGCTTACGTGGGGAACAAACGTTTTCAGGAATTGAAGCGTTAACAGCGCAATTAAAAAAAGATGAAGTCGATTCTCGCAGGTATTTCGCTAGTCTGTAGTGCCATGTTGTTTGGTCAACAGGCAGTGCGTATTTATACGCTTGCTGAGTTGAACCAAGCAAACCCCGACAGTGTATTTTCGATCGATTTAAGCCGTGAAAAACTCACTGCCATTCCACCGATTGTTTATCGTTTTACACAGATCAAAACGCTCAATCTAAGTAAAAATAAAATTGAATTATTAGGCGATTCCATGTTAGTTTTTAGCCACTTGGAGACCTTAAACTTGACAAAGAATAAACTGTACGCTATTCCCTTTGCTATATTTCAGCTAAGTACGTTAAAACAATTATTACTCGCTGAAAACAACATTGAACGGATTCCAAATGAAATTGAACAACTCATTGAATTGGAGACCTTGGATTTGTATGACAATGCTGTGAATTTTATTTCACCTCAATTAAAAACCTTACCTAAATTAAAAATCCTGGATATCCAAGGCGTCATGTATAACCATGAATTCCACAAGCAATTGGTAAATGATTTCAGGCATTGCACCTTGTATTTAGACCCTCCCTGCTCATGTATGGATTGAATTATTAACAATTCCATATAGAAATTTATCATCAAGCAAACGGAGCCCACAATAAGAATCGTGTTAACTTTATCCTGTGAAGCTCTTTTTGCTCCTTGTTGGCGTGTACTTTTCTCTTCATTTTTGGGGACAAAACTACCTGTTTAATGGGCATTTCGAATTTGGTGGTCCAGGGGTTGGTTTTAATGTAAGTGGCCAAGGGTACACCTACGTAACACCCCCCTATTCAGGAACCACACAAGCAGGAGATTTTGCGATAACAAGCAATGCTTATCCATTAAACACCACCTATTTTCTTCCTTTTTCAGACCACACGTCTGGCATGGGGAATATGCTCGTAGTAGATGGCGTAAACATCGGCGGCGGACAATCGTTTTGGCAAGCCGGAAATAACGGCGGCGGCGTGTGTGGGTTAAGCGTAGGAAATCCGTATGTGTTGAGTTATTGGCTGCGCGCTGCTTCTAGCAGTGTTACGGGGATTGGAACTCAGCCAGACATTAAAGCTAATTTCAACAATGCTAGCAATATCCAAGCACTCACTCCTACCCTAGTTCCACTTCCTTCGGCAGGTTGGCAAGCTTATGCTATACAATTCGAGCCTACTAATTCTTGCGTAAACATTAGCCTGTATGACGATAACATCAGTGTAATAGGGAACGACTTTGCAATCGATGATATTGCTGTAATGCCCCTTGGGGATCCGCTAACGTTAACGGCATCTACCACTCGGCCAACCTGTAGTGATTCCTTAAGTGGGGTACTCATTGGCTATGCGAAAGGAGGATATCCGCCGCATCAATATGCGTTATCCGGAGGAATGGGAACCTTGAATAACTCCACAGGGATTTTCATGAATCTACCCGCTGGGTCCTACAGCATGAGCGTTACCGATGCAACGAATCAATCAGTGAGCTTGACGAATCAACTTATTTTTCCAAATGACTTGTTACAGGTTAATCCAACAGACACCTTGGTTTGTGCGAATACTCAAGTAACCTTAACGGTGACGGGTGGTACAAACACTAATTATTTATGGATGGCTACACCACCCGACCCAAACCTCTTAAACCCGTTCAATGACACTATTTTAGTTAGCCCGAATCAAACCACGGTTTATCTAGTTTCCACAAACAACACAAACGAAAATCTGGTAACAAACGGGAATTTTGAGGCGATGAATACCGGGTTTTACAGCGATTTATCCTTTCTCACCCCAACCAATCCAAATGCCCTACAAACCAGCTACGGGATCACTCCCAATGCAAGTTTTTGGGAAGCAACATTTTCCCCCTGTGTGGATCATACCTTTGGCAATGGCGTTGGAAATATGATGGTAGTTGATGGGGCCATCTCAGGAAACACCTCGGTTTGGAGGCAAGTGATTTCAGTAGAAAAAAACACCAATTATACCTTCTCCTATTATGCGCAATCCGTAGAAAGTAACAACCCTGCAATTTTAAAAGCCAGCATAAATGGAATTTCCCTT
>CANHSL010000075.1 GCA_947463385.1 Flavobacteriales bacterium | reverse complement strand
CTAGATTCTGAATCTGAAAAATTGGTTCAAGATGCGTTGGATCGCTTAATGACCAATCGTACCGCAATCGTTATCGCACATCGACTTTCCACCATTCGTAAAGCGGATAAAATTATCGTGCTTCAAGATGGGAAAATCATGGAAGAGGGCAACCATGAAACCTTGATTGCGCTCAACGGTGCCTATGCGCGATTTGTGGAGTTACAAAACCTTTCCGAGGCATGATTCCCTTAAAACGGTACCTGCTACCCAGAACGGATGTTGATGGGTTTGGAACTGCGATTGAACAATGGGCTAGCCAGAACAAACACGCGTTTTTGAATGGAGAAGTTTCACCGACTAGTATTCTTGAACAATGTAAAACTAAATCAATCAGCTATTCAAGTGAGCATAGAAAAATCCTTTGTTCACACCTAAACGATCACTATTCGAGCGGTTCCACCACCGAAGCGCAGGAAATAAATCTGGCACTCCTTGCCAAAGACAACACATTTACGATCACCACAGGTCATCAACTTTCCTTAGGTCTTGGTCCACTTTTCTTAATATACAAAGCGCTACATGTAATTAATCTCTGCGAACAACTGAATAAGGAACAAAGCGATTTCCAACTTGTTCCTGTTTTTTGGTTGGCCTCGGAAGACCACGATTTTGAAGAGATCAAAGCCACTCAGTTTTTTCATAAAGATTTTGCTTGGGACACGAATCAAACAGGTCCGGTAGGTAGGTTTGAAACCTCAGGCTTAAATGAAACCTACCAGGCAATGCTTTCGCTATTCCAAGAGGACGCACGGGAAGAATTAAAAGACCTCTTTCATGTCGGTGAAGGTCGATATGTAGAACACTATAAAACACTTTTAAATAAAGTGTTTGGGTCCTATGGCTTACTCATCATGGACGGCGATAATCCGGAGCTTAAGCGGATGTTTATCCCTTTAATGCAAAAAGAACTCGAACATCAATTCGTTTTTAAGCACGTTAATGCAACGAATCAAGCCTTACTGGATGCTGGTCAAAAAGTACAAGCCCATGTACGACCAATTAACCTGTTTTACATGACCGAAGGTAAAAGGTCACGAATTATCCCTTCAACCGATGGGTTTCTTATAGATGAAATCGAATGGAAGAAAGACGAATTAATCAAGGAATTAGTGCGGTTTCCGGAACGATTTTCTCCGAATGTGTTGTTTCGACCCATCTATCAAGAGTGTATTCTACCAAACATATGCTATGTTGGTGGAAGTGGCGAAATGGCCTATTGGGCTCAACTCAAAGCAACATTTTCAGCTGCGAATGTGGAATTCCCCTTAATCCAAACGCGGGTAAGTGCCATTATTGCACCTGATTACATCGATGAATCGGTATTAGCTTCCTATTTCAGCGACTTATCAACCCAAATCGAAGCGCTCCTTTCAAAACAATCAAATCGGGATGCTGTCTTTAATGAAATCGACAAGGAAGTTACAACCTTAAAACTTCGCATGTCGGAAGGGATTTCATCCTTTGGTAACGAAGCGAATAAATGGTGTGGAGCACAACTGGCAAGTATTGACTCAAGCGTAAGCCATTATAAGCAACGTTGGCAGAAAGAAGAAAAACAACACTTGGATTCACAAATTAAGCGGCTTGAGCGCATTCATCGTGAATTGTATCCCAATAAAGTGCCCCAAGAGCGACAAATGAACCTGCTTCATTTTTGTGGAAACCACAGCATTCATGATTGGATTTCTGCATTAAAACACCAAATCGATCCCTTTTCTCAGGATATTCATATTTTTGTAAAAGCCCATGAAACAGCATAACATACGTGCCATTTTAGAAAAACATCCCATCATTCCTGTGGTTACCTTCCATGAATTATCTGAGGTGGTTCCCCAATTGGAAAAACTGGAATCGCAAGGTGTTTCCTGCATCGAAATTACCCTACGAACTCCCATTTCTTTTGACGCAATCGCGGAGGCAAAACGCGCTTTCGGACAGCGCATGGACATTGGTGTGGGAACCCTAGTTACCAATGAACAAATTGAGAAAGCAGCCGAATTAGGCGTTGATTTCATGGTAAGTCCTGGAATAAGTAAAGCCCTTGCCCCTACATTTGAATCCTGTGGAATTCCATTTATCCCGGGTGTAGCTACACCCAGTGAAATTATTACCGGACTTGAACTTGGTTGGGATACCTTTAAGTTTTTCCCAGCCCATCTCTTTGGTGGATTAGATGCCCTAAAAACCTATGGACAAGTGTTTCCACAGGTAAAGTTTTGTCCGACAGGGGGCATTAAAGCAGAAACCTACGAACACTACCTAAAGCTACACAATGTAATATCGGTAGGTGGATCTTGGTTGCAGTAAGATTAATCCGCAGGTAATTTAGGAATTTTCGCCTCACTGTATTTTATTAGCGAGAATTGTACCCCAAAATTGACATTGAATTGGTTATACAAGAACATTTGTGATGCCCGATCACTGGCGTTCATGGTAGTCCGAATATCAGGCATGTGAATGAATCCCATTTTTGCCTCTCCCTGAACAAAGAAGTATTTGAAAAAATTAAGTTGCAAAGACATTACGCCATTTACCCCATACCCAGCCAAATGAAACGCGTCATATCGCGGATTTGCTAATAAAGTCGTATTGGTTTTGGGTAAGAGCATCCCTACCCCTCCGCCGAATAAAAACGTGGATTGAAAATGTTTAACCCCTAGCACTCGCTTAGACTTTCTGAGTTCCGCGTTTATGTAGTTTAGGCCATCTGTATGTTCAAATTTTAAAAAATCTTGGGCGATCGTAATCGGTTCATTGACATAAACTCCATCATACGAAGTATTGCTATTATAGATATACCCATTAATCGTGCTCGGTTGATCGTGTAACATGACGTATTTCATGTGGTCAACACCCAACGAAATCTGCAAATCATGTTTAAAATAATACCCGATTCTTGCATTGTATTGCGGTATCGTCATTTTATTCGGAGTAAAATACAATTCCGCGTTGAACGGTGATTGCCGATCTACGGCCACCACGTCATACAGTTGAAAATCATAATTATTTCCACTGAAATGAATGGTTGAAGGCGAATAAAAAGCTCGATTCCAACCCCAATAAAAATAGAAGGAACCTTTCTTAAATGCCTCTGGTTTTCGCTGAGCCACAAAAGAAAAGGTAACAAAAATGAAGAATAGGATTTTTATGTTATGCATGGCAAGATTTTCGTTGTGTAAAGATGAAGATATTTACGCAATCGGCCGTAAAGACGATAAACTTTTAATAATTTTAAGGCATGAAAAGCTCACTTTTCCTTATAATGCTAGTGCTTGTTGCTCGCATTTCAGCTCAATACTCGGTAACGCTTGATACGGCGATCCAACGGAGTATACTAATCGAACACAATAAAGAGCGAAAATTACTGAAGATTCCTAACCTTGCATGGAATGAAGAGATTGCTGCCTACGCGGAAGAATGGGCACTTCAATTAGCGGAAGAGGATAATAGCATTCATCACCGAAGTGGAGACAATTACGGTGAAAATATTTCATGGATTTCCGATATGCCCGATGACATATCTGAAGGCGTTGCGATGTGGAATGAAGAGAAAGTTTATTTCACATATAAACCCATCGGAAATGATTGGGCGAAAGCGGGTCATTATACCCAAGTGATTTGGAAAAACACCACCCAAGTTGGTTGTGGCTGTGCGGTGAGTAAATCCGGGGCATTTTTCTTCGTCTGCAATTATGACCCTCCAGGAAATTATATGGGACAAAAACCTTATTAACATGAAATATATAGCAATAATTTGCCTACTTTCGGTGTGTCTTTTTGCATGTAAATCCTCCAGTGGATGCAACTGTGCAAAAGCAAAAACCACATTAAATAACTAATTAACATGCCTATTTATTACATCTTAGGAGGAATACTTGTTGTCATTCTCAGCGGTCTATACACCGTAAATCAAGGAACAATTGTTGTCATTACCCTCTTTGGAAAATATAAACGTACCGCCGAACCCGGGTTGCGATTAAAAATACCGTTTATAGAAAAAGTTTACAAGCGTATTTCTTCACAAAACCAAAGCATTGAAATGGAATTTCAGGCGGTTACGATTGATCAAGCCAATGTGTATTTCAAGAGTATGCTTCTTTATTCCGTGATGGACGAAAATGAAGAAACCATTAAAAAGGTAGCCTTCAAGTTTATTAGCAATAAAGACTTAATGCAAGCACTCATTCGAACGATTGAAGGATCTATACGTTCGTATGTCGCGAGTCAAAAACAAGCCGAAATCCTTGGTCTACGCCATGAATTGGTCGATAGTGTTAAAGGTCAAATTGACCAGACCTTGGAAACATGGGGTTATCACCTGATAGACTTACAAATAAACGACATCACCTTTGATGCGGCCATTATGGAAAGCATGAGCAAGGTAGTTGCATCCAATAACCTCAAGGCAGCTGCAGAGAATGAAGGTCAGGCGCTACTCATCACCAAAACAAAAGCCGCGGAAGCAGAAGGAAATGCAATTAAAATTGCTGCCATGGCAGAAAAAGAAGCGGCAATGCTCCGTGGGCAAGGAGTTGCCTTGTTCCGTCAAGAAGTAGCAAAGGGTATGACAGAAGCAGCAGAACAAATGCAGCAAGCCAATCTAGACACCAATGTTATTTTGTTTTCTATGTGGACAGAAGCAATCAAGAACTTTGCAGAATATGGTAAAGGAAATACGATATTTCTTGACGGAAGCCCGCAAGGCATGGAAAATACCATGCGCCAAATCCAGGCGATGATGACAGAGAAAGGTCAACAATAGCGAAAGTTTAATAGGCCTTTTACTACGTAATAACCTAGATTTTTAGATTTTTTCACATCTGTTTTAAACAAGTGTTTAATATTTGTGTTTAACTTTGCACCGCGAAATGCAAAAATGAACCAGTCCGCAGAAGAAAAAATTAAACACGCAGCGCTAAGAGTCTTCATCCAAAAAGGCTCTGCAAACTGTACATCACGAGAAATAGCACGTGAGGCGGGCATGAACGTAGCACTCGTAAATTATTATTTCCGATCGAAAAGTAAATTATTTGCACTGATTTTTGAATCTGTGATGCAGGATTTCTTGAAATCAATGGTGCAAGTATTCAGCTCCGACTTACCCATTCGTGAAAAAATCAGAATTCTAATCGAGCGCGAATTTGAGTTTTTAGGACAACATCCCGAAATTCCAAATTTTGTATTGAACGAATTAGCTCGAAACCCAGAGGCCATTGATGGATTTATTCCAGTCCTCAACATGGTCAATGAATCGGGTGTATTTGATGAAGCTAGAAAACTACAAGAACGAGGCGACATGCGTCAAATGGACATCGTACAAATCACACTTCTCATAATGTCTAATTGTCAATATCCATTCATGGCACAACCGCTCATGAAGGTGATTCATGGCGTTAGCAATGAAACCTATAAAGAACATCTTACCGCCCATAAAACCCATGCCGTAAACATGGTGCTCGGGTATCTATTCCCAAACGATCAATTATAATTCCTTATGAATAAAGCCATCCTGTTTCTCTTCTTAATTCTTTCAACTTGGGCAAGCGCACAGGTATATTCCCTTACGGACTTATTAAAAATGGCCGACACAGCCAACCTTACCTTAAAAAATGCACGCATCGAGATTTCAGCAAATGACAACCAGCGTAAAGCGTTTTTAGCGAGCCAATATCCAAAAATAACCGCTGTTGGAGATTATCGATACAACGCCATCATACCGGGTCAAATTGTCCCTGCTGACTTTTTCGGAGGGCCTCCAGGAACTTTTGCCGAAGTTAAGTTTGGGGTTCCGTACACACTAAGCAATACGGTTCAACTCACTCAATTTATTTTTAATCCACAATTAAATTATGGATTGAATGCCCTTGCAATTAATGCACAAATCGTTGAAATTCAAGAGAAAATCGCATTCCAAGAGGTTCATTATCAAGTGTCAAATACGTTTTTCGCGTTGCAAGCAGTTAACCAACAAGTAGAATTCCTTCAGAAAAACGAAAAAAACATGGATGAACTCATCCGTAACATGGAATTAATGCAACAACAAGGCTTAATCATCCCCACCGAAGTTGATAAACTTAAAATCAATCGAAATAGCATTACAAATGGAATTGTTAAACTTGAAAACACACGCTTACAATTGAATCAATTGCTTTCTATTCTAGTCGGTTTCCCAGAGGGCACAGCACTGACCATTGCAAGCGATGAAATAATATCTAATCCAACCATTACAGAACAAACGAATGCGCTTCGTCCTGAATTAGAATTAATTCAACTTCAAAAACAAATGAACGTTGAAGAACGCAAGGGTACCTACATGGCCTATTTGCCTACCCTATCGTTTTATGGCGCCTACAATTACAATTACAACATGAAACCCGAAGACGATTTCAGAACGGGGATTCCTTCCGCATTTCTTGGACTTCGTTTGGATTGGACCCTATTCGATGGTTTTGAAAAAAAGAACAAGCTAAAAGTTAATGCCTACAACAAAGAAAAAATTCAAAATCAAGAACTGTTAGCAACGCAACAATTGAATTTGGCTACAGCAAATGCAAAACGGGATGCCGAATTACAAACCGCTAATTTGGAAATGAATAAAGAACAATTAAGGCTATCGGAGCGAGTCTATGATGCTGCAAAAGCACAATTCAGAGCAGGTACAATTAGCACCAACGAATTACTCCAAGCAGATAATGGTCTTCAACAAGCCCAATCAAGTCTAGTAGGCGCATATCTTTCGCTGCGTCAAGCCGAATTAAGCTATTTAAAATCAATAAGTCAACTCAAATAAGTACCCATGAAAATAAACAAAAGCATCCTTGCAGGAATTGCAATAGCAATCATTCTAGTCACATTCACTGTATTTAAGTTAATGTCCAACAAAAAATCAGTGGAAGAAAAAATTTATATCCCAGATGTAGATGCACCCGTTTTGGTGGAGGTGGTAAACCCTACCATGCACACCTTTGAAGACGAATTTTCATACCTCGGAACCTTTGAACCGTTTCGTCAGAATTTAATTGGTGCAGAAGGAAACGGTAGAGTAATCTCCATGAATGTTTCGGAAGGAGACCAAGTTGGTGAGGGCAGCGTAATCGCGAAACTAGATGACGAACTAATTAAACTTCAAATTGAAAATTTAGAAGTAAGCATCGAGGGGCAAGAAAAAGACGACGACCGATATACGACCTTATCCAATCAAAATGCAGCACCAGCGGTACAAGCTGAAAAAGCAAAACTTGGGATTAAAGCAGCAAAAATTCAGAAAAAACAACTGGAAAAACAACTGAGAGCCACCGTAATAAAAGCTCCATTTGCTGGCGTAATCACGAAAAAATTAATCGACTTAGGATCCGTAATTGGTGCGGGATCACCGGTTGTGGAAATTACAGATATTTCAAAACTGAAACTTACGGTGAATATTCCTGAGCGCGATATTCAAAAATTCAAATTGAATCAAACAATAAGCATTAGCAGTGACCAAGCAACTTCTACCCTTAGTGGGAAAATTTCCAACATTTCGGTGCAAGCAGACAAATCTCACAATTTCAAGGTGCAAATTACCGTGAATAACGCAAACAAAGCCCTTCGGGCAGGCATGTATGGCTCAGCCGTAATTCAAAGTGATTACAGTGTAGCCAACCTTTCAATTCCAAGAAAAGCCATCGTTGGTTCCCTTAAAAACCCACAAGTGTATGTAGTGCGCGATGGAAAAGCAAAACTTGTTTCATTTGGCATTGGACTTTCGGAAGGAGACGTTATCGAAGTGCGCAGTGGATTACGCGCAGGAGATAAAATTGTAGTTCGTGGTCAAATCAACTTAAGAGACAACAAAAACGTTAAAATCGCTCAATAACATGACACTTACCGAATTATCGATTAAAAGGCCTTCTTTCATTATCGTTATTTTTACGATTCTGATTGGTGGTGGGATGCTGTGTTATCAGCAGTTGAGCTATGAGTTAATGCCAGACTTTGCGCCACCCGTTCTTACCGTAACTACAACTTATCCTGGTGCCTCTCCAGCCACGGTTGAATCTCAGGTCTCTAAACCCTTAGAAGATGGTCTGAGTGGAATAGAGAACCTTTCAGAGGTTACCACCTTCTCCTTAGAAAATGCCTCCATCATCTTACTTGAATTCAAAGATGGGGTAGATATCAATTTGGCCTTGCAAGAAGCACAGCGTAAAATCAATACCATTGAGTCGATTCTCCCTGATAATTCCACAAGACCTGTTTTAGCCAAAATTGAACCCAATGCCACTCCGGTATTGCAAGTAATTGCAACGGCTAAAAACATGGGGGGTAAGGAATTCATGACCTTGATGGATGATCAAATTCTCCCACAAATAAAACAAGTTAAAGGCGTAGCCGAAGTGCAAGTGATTGGTGGCGAAAAACGCGAAATCCGAGTAAATGTCGATAAAGAAAAATTAAAGTCATACGGGCTTTCTCTTGCCAATGTAAACCAAGCGATAGCGGCATCCAATGTTGAATTTCCTACGGGAAAAGTAAAAAGTACGGAAGAACAAATGACGGTTCGTTTGTCCGGAAAATTTAAATCCGTAGATGAAATCAAGAACTTAATATTATTTTCCACGGGTACTTCCACGGTACGTTTAGGAGATGTGGCAGAAGTAGCCGACGGTTCAACCGACCAACTTTCCTTATGTCGCCTAAACGGGAAGGAAGGAATCGGATTGAGAATTAAAAAACAAAGCGACGCCAATGCGGTTGAAATGTCTGAGCTCACGCGCAAGCGCATCGACGAGATCGAAGAAAAATACAAGAAAGAAGGAATCGAATTTACGGTAGCAACCGATACCTCTACGGTAACCCTAGACTCTGTGCATGCCGTACTTCATGACCTCGAGTTGGCCATCGCCTTAGTTGCGATAGTTATGCTTTTATTCTTACACACGCTGCGTAATGCCTTAATCGTTTTAATCGCTATTCCTGCCTCCTTGGTCTCTACCTTCATCGCCATGTATGCCTTAGGCTACACCCTGAACTTAATGACCTTGTTGGCAATGTCTCTTGTAATTGGAATTCTAGTAGATGACTCCATTGTAGTCCTCGAAAACATTTACAGGCACCTTCAAATGGGTAAAAACAGAAAGCAAGCAGCCTTAGATGGACGAAACGAAATTGGATTTACAGCACTGGCGATCACCTTGGTTGACGTGGTGGTATTCTCCCCGGTAGTGTTTATTCAAGGGGTGATTTCCGATATCTTGGAGCAGTTCTCCATCGTAGTGGTAATATCAACCTTGATGTCGCTATTTGTTTGTTTTACCCTCACACCATGGCTTGCATCACGTATGGCCAAGGAAGTTAAGTTGGAAGAGAAAAAAGGGATTTTCTATCGGTTTTTGTATTGGTTTGAAATCCGACTTTCTAAATTTACCGAGGCCTATGTATCACTAGTGAATTGGTCGCTCAGACATAAAATCATTACTGGACTATCTATTTTGGTATTATTTATTGCAAGCTTTGGCACCATGGCCCTTGGCATTGTAGGACAAGAATTTGTAGCGCAAGGAGATCAAGGGAAGTTCATGCTCAAATTGAAATTTGATAAAAGCACAACCATTGAAGAAAACAACCGAGTAACCCTGGCCATAGAAGACATGCTTAACGCTCAAAAAGAAGTGAATTCGGTGGTGTTTTCTAATGTGGGTGGACCGAGTTCGGGCATGGGTGCCCTTTCTTTTGGATCTGAATATCGATCAGAGATTACCATTAAGATGAAACCCGGCATGCAAGAACGCTATCCGACCATCAAATTCATGACCAAAATCCGTGAAAAAATTGAACAAACCTATCCAGGACTCGAGGTTAGAGCCATGAACATTGGAATGATTGAATCGGAAGAAGCACCGATAGAAATTTTCCTTTCATCAGACGATAATGAGTTACTGATGAGTGAGGCCAGAAGAATGAAAGGATACATGGACAGTATTAAAGGAGCTAAAGATGCTTATATCTCCACAGATGATGTAACACCAGAAATCCGAATTGAACTAGACCGTGACAAAATGGGACAACTCGGACTACCCGTTGCGGTAATTGGAATGCAACTTCAAAATGCCTTAACCGGAAATGATGATGTGAAATTTGATGATCAAGGAAATGAGTATGGAATCCGTGTAATGGCTGATAAATACGATCGCAAAAGCATCGAAGACATTGAATCCATGGCATTTACAACAAACGACGGTAAACTCGTTCGACTGGAAGAATTCGCCAATGTAACCATGGAAAATGGAAATGGAACCTTAGAGCGTAAAAATCGGGCAAATAATACCACCCTGAGATGTTGGGTACTCGGAAGAGCCGCCGGTAACGTTGCGCAGGACATTGATAAGTACCTGGTTGATCATCCCTTAAATAACCAAGTTCGAATGAAATGGGGAGGTGAGGTTAAACGTCAGAAAGAATCCATGGGAGCACTTGGAACAGCCATGGGCATTGGTGTAATTTTAGTATACCTCATCATGGTGGTCTTGTATGACAATTTTGTCTATCCGTTTGTGGTATTATTCTCGATTCTCGTATCGTTAATCGGAGCCATACTCGCCTTAAGTTTATCCGCATCAAACATGGGAATCTTTACCATGCTCGGTATGTTGATGCTCTTGGGATTGGTAGCAAAAAATGCCATTCTCATTGTCGACTTTACCAACCACTTAAAAACAACAGGGGTTAAGACCCATGAAGCCCTATTAGAAGCGGTTAGAACAAGAATGCGTCCAATCTTAATGACTACGATAGCCATGGTTTTTGGAATGATTCCTATCGCCATAGGTAAAGGCTCAGGTGCAGAATGGAAGAATGGCTTAGCATGGGTATTAATCGGTGGCTTAACCTCATCCATGTTCCTAACCATTATCGTAGTTCCGATTATGTATAGTATGGTTGATTCCGTTAAAGAGTGGTTTTCTAAGAGAAAAATCGCGAAACGACTGTCCGAAGAATTTAATGAAGGTTAGTTTAACAGCAATGTGATGGGTTTAATAAATCCATCACATTTTTTACCGGACTAAACACATTGGAAGGAATTTCAACGAACACCGTATTCCAATGATACATCGAACCATTCCATAATCCTGGTTTTTCAAGATAGTATACGGTTTTACCTAAATGGTTCTTTTTTACAGCCATGGAAAGGTCTTCCCGAACATACTGGGTGAGATCTAATTTATTTCCCATTAAGTCGTAGGGTGATATTGCCATCATGACCGGGTTAAAATGAGAACTTTCAGTAAGCTTAGCCAAGTGAATCGAATCAATTTGTGACTTCTCTATAATTTGCTTTGTT